>DATMWM010000302.1:0-12236 GCA_035562535.1 Rhodocyclaceae bacterium
CGACGCGGTCGGTTTCTCCGGCAACGCGGAGACTCTGCTGATCATGATGCAGCAGCACAACCTCAAGGAGGAGAACATCCTCTACCCGATGTGCGACCAGGCGCTGGCCGGCGATGTCGAGGTCGAAGCCCTGCTGCGGCAGGCGATCGAGACCGCCACTGAGGCGTCCGGGGTCGCCTGAGCCCGGTCCGCGGGGAACACTCAAGATGACCGACATCCTGCGGACCATCGACGCGCGCGGGCTGCTTCCGCCCGAGCCGATGGAGCTGACCCTGGCGGCGCTTGACGAGATCGGCCCGGGCCAGGAGATCGTGCTCCTGCTCTACAGGGAGCCCTATCCGCTCTACCAGATCCTGCAGCAGAACGGGTTCGGCCATCGAACCGAGCTGCAGGAAGACGGCACGTTCGAGATCCACATCTTCCATGCGGGCTGAGCGGCCATGGTGGCCGCCATGTCCTTCGATCAGGCGCCGCCGATTTCGGTGCCGCTGCGCTTCTTTCTCACGGCGCCCCTGTTCGGCTGCGCCGCGGGCCTGCTGGTAGCGCTGCTCGGCGGTGATCTGCTCGCCTCGCGCTGGTCCGGCCCGGCGCTCGCCGCGACGCACCTGCTGACGCTGGGGTTCATGCTCCAGGCGATGGTCGGTGCGACGCTGCAGGTGCTGCCGGTCGCGATCGGCGCCAACGTGTGGCGCCCGCGCGCCACGGCGACGATCACGCACGTCGGACTGACGGCCGGGACGCTGCTGCTGGTCGGCGGCTTCCTGTTCGAGCTGCCGCTGCTGTTTCGGATTGCGGCCCCCTTGCTGGTCGCCGCGCTCACAGTGTTCATCCTGGCGGTCGGCCGCGGCCTGTTCGGTGGACCGGCCCGGGGAAATACGGTGACCGCGCTGCGGGCCGCGGTGCCGGCCCTGGCGATCACCGGGACGATCGGAGCTGCGCTGGCGGTCGCCTTCGGCTGGGGTAACGGCTGGCCGCTCATGCTGCTGACCGACCTGCACGCCGCCTGGGGCCTGATCGGGTGGGGGCTGCTGCTGCTTGCCGGTGTCTCGTTTCTGGTGGTTCCGATGTTCCAGCTCACGCCGCCGTACCGCGACTGGATCGGCCGCCGGCTGCCTCTGGGGCTGGCCGCGCTGCTCCTGGCGTGGTCGCTGGCTGCAGCGGCCGGCGAGCCGGCAGCGGCGCTGCGCGACGCGCTGTCCGTGCTGCTCGGCTTCGCGGCGATCGTGTTTGCCGCCGAGACCCTGCGCCTGCAGCGCCTGCGCCGGCGCAAGCACGTCGACGCGACCTTCCTCTTCTGGCGCACCGCCATGCTGGCCCTGATCGCAGCGGTCGGTCTGGCGCTGGTTCTGGTCCTCGCGGGGGAGGTCCCGAACCGCGGCCTGGTCGAAATCGCGGTCGGGCTCGCCATGCTGGCCGGGTTCTACGTGTCGGTGATCACCGGCATGTGCTACAAGATCGTGCCGTTCGTGACCTGGCTGCATCTGCAGCAACGCATGGCGCGGCCGCCGAACATGAACCAGATCGTCGCGGAGGTTTCGGTGGTCAGGCAGCTGCGGGTGCACTGGGCGGCGCTGGCCGCGCTCGCGGCGGGCCTGCTGTTTCCGCCGTCCCTGATGCTGGGCGGGCTGCTGTTCGCCGTCTCCTGCGCCTGGCTGGAGATCAACCTGGCGGGCGCCGCCCGGCTGTACGGCCGGCTGAGCCGCGCCGCAGCCGCCTGAGGCGCGGCCTCAGTGCTCGCGCAGCCGCTTCAGGTCGTGGATCACGATATGCCGGCCCTGGACGGTGATCAGGTCGGAACTGGACAGGTCGTGCAGGATGCGGGAAAAGGTTTCCGGCGTGAGGTTCAGGCGCGAGGCGAGTACCTGCTTGCTTGCCGGAAGGTCGCACTCGACCGATCCTTCGGCGACATCGCGGTCGCCGCATTGCTGCAGCAGGTAGCCGATCAGCCGCTGGGCGCTCGAGCGCAGGGAATAGGATTCGACGTCGTGGATCAGGGAGTGCAGCTTCATCGACAGGCCGGCCAGCATGTGGCGGGCGAACGACACGTCGCGCTCGAGCAGTTCGAATACCGCGCTGCGGCTGACGTGCAGGAGCAGCGTGTCCGCCAGCGCCTGGGCGAAAACCGGGTAGGGCCGGTCCATGAACATCACCGCCTCGCCGAAGGTCTGCTGCGGGCCGAGGATATTGACCACCTTCTCGTTGCCCTGCGCCGAGGAGAAGGCCAGCTTGATCTGGCCGAAGACGACGACGTAGAAGCCCTTTGGCAGATCGCCCTTGTGGAACAGCATCTCGCCCTTCTGCAGGCGCTTCTCGCGGGTGGTGTCCACCAGTTGCCGGATCTGGTCGGGGCCGACTTCGAGGAAAAGCGGCAGCCGCCTCAGGATGGCGGCAACGTCGAGCCGTTCGGGATGCATCGGGCGGGCGGTCCTCGGCGGGAGCGGAAGATGGCTCCGAAAAATAACACGGTTCGCGACCCGCCGGGAGCCAGCCGCGCTGCTGCGGGTCGCGGCGGCGCGGGGCGCTGAGCCATGGACTACCAGACGCTCAGGCTGATCCACATCGGCTGCGCCGTGGCCAGCGGGCTGGGCTTCTTCGTCCGCGGCCTGCTGATGATGCGCGCCTCGCCGCTGCTGAACGCGCGCTGGGTGCGCGTCGTCCCGCACGTGGTCGACACCGCGCTGCTCGGTGCCGCGATCGGGCTGGTCGTGCTGAGCGGCCAGTACCCGTTCGTCGTGGGCTGGGTGACGGCCAAGGTGCTCGGCCTGCTTGCCTACATCGGACTGGGCATGTTCGCCCTGCGGCGCGGCCGTACCATGACGGTGCGGGTCGCCTGCTGGTTCGCGGCCCTCGTGGTGTTCGGGTACATCGTTTCGGTGGCCATGACCAGGAGCCCGTGGGGGTTCGCCGGCCTGCTCTGAACCGGCCGCGGTGGCCGGCGCGGGCTCAGTACACCGGGCGGTGGTCCAGCAACTTCTTCAGGCCGGCGATGCTCAGGATGCGGATGTGGCGCTGCTGCACGGCGATCAGCCCGTCCTCCTGAAACTTCGAGAAGGCGCGGCTGACCGTTTCCAGCTTCAGCCCCAGGTACGAACCGATTTCCTCGCGCGTCATGCGCAGGTGGAACTCGGCCTGCGAATAGCCGCGGGCCATGAAGCGCTGCGACATGTTCAACAGGAAGGCGGCAAGCCGCTCCTCGGCGCGCATCGTCCCGAGCAGCATCATCACCCCGTGGTCGCGCACGATCTCGCGGCTCATCACCTTGTGGAAGTGGTGCTGCAGGGCCTCGATCTCCCGGCTCAGCCGTTCGAGTTCCGCGAACGGGATGACGCAGACCTCCGAGTCTTCGAGCGCCACCGAGTTGCAGGTGTGCAGTTCGGTGCTGATGCCGTCCATGCCCAGGATCTCGCCGGCCATCTGGAAGCCGGTGACCTGGTCGCGCCCGTCCTCGAGTATGACGTCGGTCTTGAAGAAGCCGCTGCGCACGGCATAGATCGCCTCGAACCGGTCGCCGGCCCGGTACAGATGATGCTGGCGCTTGACCCGCCGGCGCATGCCGACCAGTTCGTCGAGGCGAACTATCTCGTGTTCGGCAAGTCCATAGGGCAGGCACAGTTCGCGCAAATTGCACTGCGAACAGGCGGTTTTGAGGTGGCCGATCGTTACGGGAACAGCGGCCCTGTGCATGTGATAGCTGCTCACCTCTCGGTCGGTCCGTAGCGTTTGATCCATGTCAACGCGGTCCTGTGGCCTGTCTGACATCTTTCACTGCCTGCAAGCAGACCACCCCTTGATGACTGCGACCCACAAAGATCTGGTTTTCGATCCGCAATTGATCCGGCGCTTCGACGTCAACGGGCCGCGTTACACCTCGTACCCGACGGCCGACCGCTTCGTCGAAGCGTTCGACGCGGACGCATACCGGCTGTGGCTGGGCAAGCGCACGGTAGGCGGCATTAGCCGGCCGCTTTCATTATACGTGCACATCCCGTTCTGTAACACCATCTGCTACTACTGCGCCTGTAACAAGATCATAACCAAGGATCACGGAAGGTCTGCCAAGTATCTGAAATATTTGGATAAAGAGCTTTCGATGCAGGCCGGCTACCTCGAGGGCAGCCACGAGGTGGTGCAGTTGCACTGGGGTGGCGGAACCCCGACCTTCCTCTCGCACGACGAGATGCGCCGGCTGATGGACTCGATCCGTCAGCACTTCCGCCTGGTCCCGAACGGCGAATACTCGATCGAGGTGGACCCGCGCAAGGTCGATTACGAGACGGTCCGCCTGCTCGGCGAACTCGGATTCAACCGCATGAGCGTCGGCGTGCAGGATTTCGACCCGACGGTGCAGCAGGCGGTCAATCGCATCCAGAGCCTGGAGGAGACCCGGGTGGTGATCGAGGCCGCCCGCGCCAACGGCTTCAAGTCGGTCTCGATCGACCTGATCTACGGGCTGCCCAAGCAGAACGTGATCAGCTTCAACCGCACCCTGGAAGAGATCATCGGCCTCGGCCCGGACCGGATCTCGGTCTACAACTACGCGCATCTGCCGCACGTGTTCAAGCCGCAGCGGCGCATCGCCGAACCCGAACTGCCGTCGGCCGACGCGAAGCTGCAGATCCTGTCGCTGGCGATCCGCCGCCTCACCGAGGCCGGCTACGTCTACATCGGCATGGACCACTTCGCCAAGCCGGACGACGAACTCACCGTCGCCCAGCGCCAGGGGCGCCTGCACCGCAACTTCCAGGGCTATTCGACCTACGCGGAGTGCGATCTCATGGCTTTCGGCGTCTCGGCGATCAGCAAGGTCGGGCCGACCTACAGCCAGAACTACCGCACGCTGGACGAGTACTACGACGCGCTGGACGCGGGCCGGCTGCCGATCATGCGCGGGCTGGAACTGACCGCGGACGACCTGCTGCGCCGCTGCATCATCCAGGCGCTGATGTGCCACTTCGAGATCTCCATCGAGTCGATCGAAATCGCCCACCTGATCGATTTCAAGTCCTACTTCGCGCCGGAGATCGCCGACATGCGCGAGATGGAGCGGGCCGGGCTGATCGCGCTCGACGACAAGTGGATCACCGTGCTGCCGCGCGGCCGTCTGCTGGTGCGCGCGATCGCCATGGTCTTCGACCGCTATCTGCGCTACGACCGGGAACGCGCGACCTACTCGAAGGTCATCTGAGGGCGGCGCCCGGACCGGCCCCGGCGGATTCCGTCGGCCGGTCCCGCGATGCTCCGCCTGCAATCGCGAAATGCCGTTAAGCGGGAGGCGACGGGGCGGCCACGGCCCCGCCGACCCGTCCATGGAGTGAACTGCCGATCATGAAGATACTCGTCTGCCACGACGGTTCCGAGGTTTCGCTGCGCGCGATCCGCTTCCTGATCGGTCACGTGCAGTGGTTCAGGGAGCCGCCGGAACTGCATCTGCTGTTCGTCCATCCGCCGATCCCGATCGGGCTGGCCGCGCGGCACATCGCCCAGTCGACCCTGGACGCCTATTACCGGGAGGAGGGCGAGGAGGCGCTGCGCGGCGCCCGCGCCGCACTCGACGAGGCGGGGCTCGCCTACACCGCGCACATTCACGTCGGCCCGGTGGCGGAGGCGATCGTGCACGTCGCGACCGGGCAGGGCTGCGACCTGATCTGCCTCGGCACCCACGGGCGCGGCGCCATCGGCAACGCGCTGCTCGGTTCGGTCGCCGCCAAGGTGCTGCAACTTTCCGCGATTCCGGTCATGCTTGCGCGCTGATGCGAACGCGCCGGGCGACGACCCGCCTCCCGGCGCCGCGTACGAGGACGACATGAACGAACCCGCCAACTCCGCCGTCGCGACCGTCGACCTGCCGATCGAGGGCATGACCTGCGCCGCCTGTGCGGCCCGCATCGAGAAGCAGCTGAACAAGCTGCCGGGTGTGCACGCGGCGGTCAATTTCGGCACCGAACGCGCCCAGGTCGCCTACGACGCGTCGGCCACCACGGCGGCCAAACTGGTGGAGACGATCACCAGGACGGGATTCGTCGTGCCGCCCCAGAGCGTCGAGCTGGCCCTGACCGGCATGACCTGCGCCGCCTGCGCCACGCGCATCGAGACGGTGCTGAACAAGCTGCCGGGTGCTTCCGCGACGGTCAACTACGCAGCCGAGAAGGCGCTTGTGCGCTACACGCCCGGCCTGGCCGACACGGACGCGATGCTCGCGGCGGTAAAGCGTGCCGGCTACGCCGCCCGCGTCGCCACCGCGCACTCCCGGGAGGAGGAGAAGGCGCGCAAGGCCGCGGCCTACCGCAGCGAGCTGCGCCGGTTCTGGATCTCGGCGGCGCTCACCCTGCCGCTGGTGGCGCAGATGGCCTTCATGTTCGGCGCCGGGGATCACGAACTGCTGCCGCGCTGGCTGCAGCTCGCGCTGGCCACGCCGGTGCAGTTCTGGGTCGGCAGGCGCTTCTATGTCGGCGCCTACAACGCGCTGCGCGGCGGCGCCGGCAACATGGACGTGCTGGTCGCGCTCGGCACCAGCATGGCCTATTTCTACAGCCTGGCGGTCACGCTGCTGCGCCTGCCCGAGCACGACTACCACGTCTATTACGAGGCCTCGGCCACGATCATCACCCTGATCCTGATGGGCAAGCTGCTCGAGGCGCGGGCCAAGGCGCGGACCACCGCCGCGATCGAGGCGCTGGTCAGGCTCCAGCCGCAGACCGCCCAGGTCGAGCGCGACGGCGAGATCCGCACGGTTCCGGTGGATGCCCTGCAGCCGGGCGACGTGTTCATCGTCCGCGCCGGCGACAGCGTGCCGGTCGACGGGGTGGTCCTGGAGGGGCGCTCGTCCGTGGTCGAGGCGATGCTGACCGGCGAAAGCATGCCCACGGGCAAGGAACCCGGTTCCCGGGTCTTCGCGGCCACGGTCAACGGCCAGGGGCTGCTGCGCTGCCGGGCCACCGGCGTGGGCAGCCACACGCTGCTCGCCGGCATCATCCGCATGGTCGAGCAGGCCCAGGGCTCGAAGGCGCCGGTGCAGCGCCTGGCCGACCGGATCGCCGCCATCTTCGTCCCGGCCGTCGTGTCGATCGCCTTGCTCACGCTTGCCGGCTGGTGGATCTTCAGCGGGAGCTTCACCACCGCGCTGGTCAATGCGGTGGCGGTGCTGGTCATCGCCTGTCCCTGCGCGCTCGGCCTGGCCACGCCGACCGCGGTCATGGTCGGGACCGGACGGGGCGCCGCCCACGGCATCCTGGTGAAGAACGCCGAGGCGCTCGAACTCGCCGAACGGATCCAGGTGCTGGCGGTGGACAAGACCGGCACCCTGACCGAGGGGCGGCCGGTGGTCGCCGACCTGTTCCCCAGGGAAGGGCTGCCGGCGCAGGAGGCGCTCAGGATCGCGGCCAGCCTGGAGCAGGGTTCGGCGCACCCGCTGGCCACGGCGATCATGGAGAAGGCCGCGGCCGAAGGCGTGGCGCCGCTGCCGCTCGGGCAACTCGACGCCTTCCCCGGCAAGGGCGTGGCCGGCGAGGTGGGGGGCCGGCGCTACTGGCTCGGTTCGGCGGCCTTCGTGCAGGAGCACGGCGCCCGCGTGCCGAAGGACGTGGTCGATCCGATGCGGGCGCATGGCAAGACGCTCGTGGTCCTGGCCGACGAGTCCGGCGTGCTGGCCGTCTTCGGCATCGCCGACAAGCTGCGCAAGGATTCCCGCAGGGCGGTGCAGCGCCTGCAGGCGCGCGGCATCGACGTGGTGATGCTGACCGGCGACAACAAGGCCACGGCCGCGGCGATCGCCCATCAGGCCGGCATCGACGAGTTCCAGGCGGAGGTGCTGCCCGGCGACAAGGCCGAAGCGGTGAACGCGCTCAAGGCCGGCGGCAGGCGGGTGGGCATGGCCGGCGACGGAATCAACGACGCGCCCGCGCTGGCCGCGGCCGACGTAAGCTTCGCCATCGGCGGGGGCGCGGACGTGGCGGTCGAGGCGGCCGACATCACGCTGATGAAGAACGACCTGACGAGCGTGGCCGACGCGATCGAACTCTCGCGCGCGACCCTGTCCAAGATCCGCCAGAACCTGTTCTTCGCCTTCATCTACAACGTGCTCGGCATCCCCGCGGCCGCCCTGGGCTTCCTCAACCCGGTGATCGCGGGCGCGGCGATGGCGCTGTCCTCGGTGTCGGTCGTGTCGAATTCGCTGCTGCTGCGGCGCTGGCATCCCAGGCACTGACCCGGCGCTACCGCGCCGCGGCGCGAACTGATAGATTGCCGGCTTTCGGATCGACGGAGACACGGAATGGCAAGCGTGGTGGTCAAGGTCAGCGGCATGAAGTGCGGCGGATGCGTGAAGAGCGTGACCAACGTCCTGCAGGAACTGCCCGGCGTGGATCGCGTGGAGGTGCTGCTCGAGCCCGGGGAGGCGCGGGTCGACTACGATCCGGGCAAGGTCCAGGTCGAGGCGATGAAGCAGGCGGTCGCCGACGCCGGCTTCGAGGCTGCCTGAAATTGTCGCGGGCTCGTCCCGGACGGGCCGGAATCGCGTCTTGTGCACTGCACAATGGCGCGGCGTTTTCCCGCTATAATTCAAAACTTTTCGATACGAAGGGGCTTCCAGCATGGCTCTGAATCGCGTGCCTCCGGGCAAGGATCTGCCGCACGATTTCAACGTGATCATCGAGATCTCGATGCACGCCGAGCCGATCAAGTACGAGGTCGACAAGGAATCCGGGGCGATCTTCGTCGATCGCTTCATGGGCACCTCGATGCACTACCCGTGCAACTACGGCTACATTCCGCACACGATCGCAGACGACGGCGACCCGGTGGACGTGCTCGTCCTGTCGCCTTTCGCGCTGCCGCCGGGCACGGTGGTGCGCTGCCGGCCGGTCGGCATGCTCAAAATGGAGGACGAGGCGGGCGGCGATTCGAAGCTGCTGGCGGTGCCGGTCGACAAGCTGACCACCATCTACCGCTCGATCCAGTCGCCGCGGGACCTGCCCCAGATCCAGTTGGACCAGATCGCCCATTTCTTCGAGCACTACAAGGATCTGGAGCCCGGCAAGTTCGTCAAGGTCAAGGGCTGGGTCGGCGTCGAGGAGGCCAAGCAGGAAATCCTCGAAGGCGTGAGCCGCTTCTCGGCGGCCAAGGACAAGCCCGCATACTGAGCGCGGTACGTCTGGCCCCGGCTTCCCGGCGCCGGCGGGCCGGGCGCCGCTATTCCTCGATAAGCGCGCGCGTCCCGAACAGCCGGGCGGTGGGACCGCCCCCGACGAGCAGCCGGGCGGGCGGTCCGCTTTCCAGCAGGCGGCCGTTTTCCAGGTGCCAGAGCGTGTCGGCCCGGCGGGCGCGCTCGTAGCGATGGGTGACGACCAGCACCGTGCCCGGGTAGCTGTCGAGAATTCCGTCCAGGATCCGGTTCGACGCCGGGTCGAGCACGCCGTCCACCTCGTCCAGCAGCAGCACGGAGGGATTGCCGAGCAGCGCGCGCGCCAGGGCGATGCGCTGGCGCTGGCCGTATGACAGGTTGGTGCCGCCGGCGCACACCGGGGTTTCGCCGCCTTTCGGCAGTTCCTGCAGGATCTCGGGCAGCCGGCAGATCGCCTTGACCCATTCCACGGCGTAATCGGGCGCGTCCGGCCAGCGGGCACGCAGGTTCGAGTCTATCGTTCCGGCGTCGAGCAGTAGCCGGGGGCTGATCCAGCCTACCGTCCGCCGCACCGAAAGCACGCTGTGCGTCGATACGTCCTGCTCGTCGAGCAGGACCTGGCCCGAATCGACCGCAGCCCAGCGGGCCACCGCGGCGAGTAGCGCCGATTTGCCGGCATCGTTCGGTCCGACCACCGCGATGCGCTTGCCCGCTTCCACGGTCGCGGTGAATTCGTGCAGGCACCCGCATACCGACAGGTTGCGGAACTCCACCCGCCCTTTCGGCGCGATCATTTCTGGCAGTTCCGGTTCCGCGGCCGCCCGGGATTCGGGCGCCCGGATCGGGGCCAGCGGCAGGCGATCGCCGGTCAGGTTCCGGTAATGGACCGCGAGCCCGGCCACGATGTGCCGCAGGCTGTCGACGAGCGACCTGACCACCGGCGGTTGAACCGGGCTATCGGCCATGAAGCCTGACCGCAGCGCAACCTGCGCGGTGTTCGCGCTCACCCGTGGCGACCGGCTTGCGCCGGGCAGGGGAGCGCGCGCTGCGCCCCGGTAAGCCGTTGCCGATCGCATCGGGTTGCGTCCATGGGCGGTTGATCATGCCGGCACCTAAGCAGCCGCTGTGCCAGGATTCGGTCTATTGTTATAGATCTTTGTTTAAACGAATATATTTCCCGGAAAATGCTTGACGCGGGCGGTCCGGCCGAAGCGGGGGTGGGGCGATATCCCCCAACATTTGCCCCAAGTACCCGGTTCTGGGTGACGACAGGCTCTCGGCCGGACCAGCGCCTCAGGGCGCATCGTTCCCCGGGACGCGGAAGGGACTGTGCGCATCCAGTTCCTCCACGTAGGCAGCCACGCCCGCAGCCTCCCGGGCCAGAAAACGGCCGACCGCGGCCGAGAACCCGGGGTCAGCGATCCAGTGGGCCGAGTGCGTGAGCACCGGCACCAGGCCCCTGGCGAGCTTGTGCTCGCCCTGGGCGCCGCCTTCGAAGACGCTCAGGCCGCGTTCGATGCAGAACTCGATGCCCTGGTAGTAGCAGACTTCGAAGTGCAGCCCGGGCACGTGCTCGACCGCGCCCCAGTAGCGGCCGTACAGGCGCTCGGCGTCGAATACGTCCAGGGCCGCGGCCACCCGCTCGCCGCCGCGCCGGACAAGCACCAGCAGCAGGTTGTCCGGCATCGCCTCGGCCAGCATGAGGAATAAGGCCGCACTCAGGTAGGGCTGCCGTCCGCGCTCGGCATAGGTCTGGCGGTGGCAGCGGTAGAAGAAGTCCCAGTCGGCCTCCGAGACCTCGCGCCCGGGGATGCGCTCGATCGCCACGCCGGCCTCGCGCACCCGGCGCCGCTCCTGGCGGATCTTCTTGCGCTTGTCGCGCTGCAGCGCGCCGAGGAAGTCCTCGAAGCCGGCGTAGCCGTCGTTGTGCCAATGGAACTGGACGCTGCGCCGCCGATGCAGGCCGGCGGCGGCCAGCGCCAGCAGGTCGGCCTCCCCGGGGAAGGTGACGTGCCAGGAAGACAGCGCGCGAGCGCGGGCGAAGGCGAGTGCCTGGTCGATAAGCGCAGTACGCGCGGCGGGGCCGGCGGCGAGCAGGCGACGGCCGGCCACCGGCGTGAAGGGGATGCCGGTCAGCAGCTTCGGGTAGTAGCGGCCGCCGGCGCGCTCCCAGGCTTCGGCCCAGCTCCAGTCGAAGACGAACTCTCCGAGCGAGTGGGTCTTCTCGTAGAGCGGCAGCGCCGCGGCCAGCCTGCCGCCTTCCCACAGGGTCAGGTGGCGGGGCGTCCAGCCGGTCCCCGGTCCGACGCAGCCGGAGCGCTCGAACGCGTGCAGGAAGGCATGCCGGAGGAAGGGCTGGGAGCCGGCGAGCGCGTCCCACTGCCCGGCGGGAATCTCCGCGAGGCTGCCGGTCACGCGCATTGTCAGGGTGTGGGGTTCGTCCATCGTTCGCTACGCTGCACCGGCCGTTCCGCGCGGCCGTTTCGCCGCGGTATAGTAGCGCCGCCATGAAGACGCTCAAGATCGCCATCGCCCAACTGAACTGCGTCGTCGGCGACCTGGCCGGCAACGCGCGCCGCATCGCCGAGGCCGCCGAGCGCGCCCGTGCCGCCGGGGCGCAGCTCATGGTCACGCCGGAACTGGCCCTGTGCGGGTACCCGCCCGAGGACCTTTTGTTGCGCCCGGACTTCTACCGGGCCTGCGCGCGGGAGCTTAACGCGCTCGCCGGGCGGGTGCACGGCATCGCCGTGGTGGTCGGCCATCCGGAGGAGATCGGCGAGCGGCGCTACAACGCGGCCTCGGTGATCCAGGACGGGGTCATCGCCGCCACCTACCGCAAGCACCGGCTGCCGAACTACGAGGTGTTCGACGAGGAGCGCTATTTCGACTCCGGCTCCAAGCCCTGCGTCGTCTCGGTGGGCGGGGTGCGCTGCGGCATCAACATCTGCGCCGACGTCTGGGAGGAGGGCGCGGCGGACGCGGCCCGGCGCGAAGGCGCGGAACTGCTGGTGGCGCTGAATGCCTCGCCCTACCACATGAACAAGCAGGCGCGGCGCTACGAGGTGCTGCGCAACCGCATCGAGGACACCGGCGTGCCGGTGCTCTACGCCAACATGGT
>DATMWM010000303.1:0-4171 GCA_035562535.1 Rhodocyclaceae bacterium
GGCTCATCTGCTCGTACCCCGAGACGCGCTGCGCCGGCGGGATCTCCCCGGCCAGCGCGGGCAGCGCCGCCGCCAGCAGGACGGCGGCGCATCGCGCGCTCATTCGATTTCGAGGCGGACCGACTCGGTCGCGGCGAAGCCGTTGTCGCCGGTCCATGAAAAGACGAACGTGCCGCTCCCGGCCGCCAGGGCGGTGAAGGCGAAGTAGGGATTCGCCGCGATGCCCGGATGGATCTCGGCGCGGAAGACCTCCTCGCCGTCGCAGGTGCACACGAACAGCCGCAGGATGTCGCGGGGAATGGCGGCGCCGGTCTCGGTGCGGCGGTAGCCGGTCTCCATGACATGCGCGATCATCGCCTTGATCTCGACGACCTCGCCGCGCCGGGCCCGCTTCGGCATGTTGATCAGCGTGCGCGCCATGCTCAGACGCCTTCCACGCAGGCGGACATGGTGACCAAGGCCTCGGCCGAGCCGGACCAGAAGCTGCCGTCGGCCATCTCGGCGACGGCGACCACGGTCTGCGAATCGGCGAGCCGGATGCGGGTCGAGGCGGCCGCCCGGCCCGCCCGCGGGCCGAAGCGGAGCACGGCCACGACCGGCTGCGGATTCTTCTCCGCGATGACGTGGATCGCCCTGACGCGATCCATCGCCGACATCGCGCTGTCCACGGTTACGGTGAGCGGCACCGCGTTGCCGTTCTCCACCAGCGGCGGCAGGTCGAGCTTCACGCGCCCCTTGCGCAGGGTGCCCCCGCCGACCAGCGCGCGGATCGCCTCCTGCGCCTGCTCGGGCGTGGCGGACGCCGGGTCCGCGCGCAGCGCCAGCGTGCCCGCGGCGGCGCCGGCCGCGGCCAGGAATTCCCGCCGCCTCATTTCAGCGTCGCCAGGTACGCGACCACGTCTTCCACCTGTTCGTCGGTAAACAGCGGCCGGCCGCGCCGGGCCGGCGCGACGCGGCTCAGGCCCTCGGTGCGCCGGTACGAGGGCATGATGGTCGCGGGATTGAAGCGCTTCGGATCGACCAGGCGCAAGCGAAGTTGCGCCTCGCTCCAGCGGCTGCCGGCACCGGCGAGGCTCGGGGCGAGGTCGCCCTGGAAGCGCTCCTCCGGAAACGGCCCGCTGTGGCAGAGCAGGCATAGGCCGACCTGCCTGTCCGCCACGATCGCCCGCCCGCGCGCCGGATCGCCCGGCTTCCCGGTGAGCGACCCCGGCAGCGGATCCTGCGCCGATCCCAAGCCGGCCGCCAGCAGCATCGCCGCTCCGAGCACCGCCCGCATCTAGACCATCACGATCCCGTGGTTCTTCAGCGGGAACGAGCGGATGCGCCGGCCGGTCGCGCGGTAGAAGGCGTTCAGCACCGCCGGGGCCGCCACGCAGATCGTCGGCTCGCCGACCCCGCCCCAGAAGCCGCCCGAGGGCATGACGATCGACTCGACCCTGGGCATCTGGGCAATGCGCATCGAGTCGTAGGTGTCGAAGTTCGTCTGCTCCATGCGGCCGTCCTTGACCGTGCATTCCTGCATGAACAGCGCCGACAGGCCATAGACGAAGGAGCCGGCGATCTGCCGCTCGATCTGGGCGGGATTGACCGCGTGCCCCATGTCGCTCGCCGCGACGATCCGATGCACCTTGACCTTGTTGCCTCCCGTGACCGAGATTTCGGCGCAGGCCGCCACGTAGCTGCCGAAGGCCTTGAAATGCGCCAGCCCGCGATGGACCCCGGCCGGCGCAGGCTTGCCCCAGCCGCCCTTGTCCGCCGCGGCATTCAGCACGGCAAGCGCCTGCGGGTGGTCGGCCATCAGCCGGCGGCGGAACTCCAGCGCGTCCTGCCCGGCCGCCTCCGCGAGTTCGTCCATGAAGCATTCGAGGAAAATCGCATTCTGGTTCACGTTCACGCCGCGCCAGAAACCCGGCGGCACGTGCGGGTTGCGCATGGCATGGTCGATCAGCAGGTTCGGGATGGTGTATTCCAGCGAGTGCTCGCCGCTCGGCCAGTAGCCCTGGAAGACGATCGGGTCCTTGCCCTTGTCCAGCGCCTCCGGCCGCGCCGAGGCGAGGATCGACTGTCCGGACAGCCGGATGTGCATTCCGGTCAGGTTGCCCTTCGGGTCCAGCCCGGCGGTCAGCCGCGCCTGCATCACCGGGTGGTACTTGCCGTGCAGCATGTCCTCCTCGCGCGACCAGATCAGCTTCACCGGCGTACCGGGCATCTGCCTGGCGATCGCCACCGCCTGGCGCACGTAGTCGGTGAAGCCGCGCCGCCCGAAGCCGCCGCCCAGGATGGTCTTGTAGACCTCGCACTTCGCCACCGGCAGGCCGGAGGCCTCGGCGGTGGCGGCGAGCGCCGCCTCGCCGTTCTGGGTCGGGCACCAGACCTCGCAGCGCTCCGGCGTGTAGAGCGCCGTGGCGTTCATCGGCTCCATGGTGGCGTGGTTCTGGTACGGGTAGGCGTAGACCGCCTCGACCTTCTTCGCCGACTTGGCGATCGCCGCGCCCGCGTCGCCCTTCTGGTTGTGCACGAAGGTCTCGTTCGCGTCCAGGCCGGCCTTGAGCACCTCGGCGATCGACGCGCTGGACACCTTGGCGTTGTCTCCGCCGTCCCACTCGACCGGGATCGCGTCCAGCGCGGTCTTGGCGTGCCACCAGGTGTCGGCCGCCACCGCGATCGCCGAATCGCCCACCCGAACCACCTTCTTCACGCCGGGCATCTTCTCGGCCTTGGCCGCGTCGAAGCCCTTGACCCTGCCGCCGAACACCGGGCAGTCCCGGATCGCGGCATTCAGCATGCCGGGCAGCTTGAGGTCGATCGCATAGACGAGCTTGCCGGTCACCTTGTCCGCGGTGTCCAGGCGCTTGACCGGCTTGCCGGCGATCTTCCAGTCCTTCGGGTCCTTCAGCGGCACGTCTTTCGGCGGTTCCAGCTTCGCCGCCGCGGCCGCCACCTTGCCGTAGCGCGTCGTGCGGCCCGATGGCTTGTGGGTGATCACGCCGTTCGACACGCTGCATTCGGATGCCGGCACCTTCCATTCGTTGGCGGCGGCCTGCACGAGCATGATCCGCGCCGCGGCGCCGCCCTGGCGCACGTAGTCCTGCGAATTCCGTATGCCGCGGCTGCCGCCGGTGGCGAAGTCGCGCCACACCCGGTTGCGCGCCACGTTCTGCCCCGGCGTGGGGAATTCGGTGGTCACCTTGGACCAGTCGCATTCAAGTTCCTCGGCCACCAGTTGCGCCAGGCCGGTGAGCGTGCCCTGCCCCATCTCGGAGCGCGCGATCCGGACCACCACGGTGTCGTCCGGCTGGATCACCACCCAGGCATTGACCTCCGGCACCGCGTCCGCGGCCTGCGCCTCGCCCGCATCGAAGGGCAGGCGGAAGCCGACCATCAGCCCGCCGCCGATGGCGGCGCTGCGGATCAGGAAGGCGCGGCGGTCCATGTTGGCTGTGCTCATCGCATCCTCCTAGGCCTTGGCGGCGGCGTGGATCGCCTCGCGCACCTGCTGATAGGTGCCGCAGCGGCAGATGTTGGTGATCGCGGCGTCGATGTCCGCGTCGGTCGGCTTCGGCTTGCGCCGCAGCAGCGCCGTCACCGCCATGATCATGCCGGTCTGGCAGTAGCCGCACTGCGGCACGTCGTGCTCCACCCAGGCTTTCTGCACCTTGTCGAGCACGCCGCCGGCCGCCAGCCCCTCGATCGTGGTGATCTTCTTGCCCACGGCCGCGCTCACCGGAACGGCGCAGGAGCGCACCGCCTCGCCGTCGATATGCACCGTGCAGGCGCCGCACTGCGCGATGCCGCAGCCGTACTTGGTCCCCGTGAGTCCAGCCTGCTCGCGGATCGCCCAGAGCAGGGGCGTGTCCGGTTCGACATCGAGCTCCAGGGTCTTGCCGTTGATCGTCAGTCGCGCCATCGTTTCCTCTCCTCCTCGCGGTTCGTCTTCCGCAGTTCTCGATGTCCTGCCCGGCGGCCGCGTACCGCTCGCCGGTTACGCGATGCCCGGCGCATCATCCGGCCTGCCGCCGCGCGGGTCAATGCCTCCGCGCCGGCCGGCGGACTTGCCCTGGCCGTTTTGATCCGGCCCGGCGGCACCGGTTCCATCGAACCCGCGCCTGCCCGCCGCGGCGCGAGGTGGCAGAATCCCGGTTGCCGGCGCACTTGTCCGCCGCGGCACGGT
>DATMWM010000304.1:0-24535 GCA_035562535.1 Rhodocyclaceae bacterium
GTGCAGGTGGAAACACCCGACCCATCCCTCAACGTGCTGGCCAACGGCTGGCTGGTGTACCAGACCTTGGCGTGTCGTGTCTGGGCACGCAGCGGCTACTACCAGTCCGGCGGTGCCTTCGGCTTCCGCGACCAGTTGCAGGACGCGATGGCGCTGCTCCACGCCGAGCCGGGGCTGCTGCGCCGGCACCTGCTGCTGTGCGCGAGCCGCCAGTTCCAGGAGGGAGATGTTCAGCATTGGTGGCATCCGCCGTCGGGCCGGGGCGTGCGCACGCACTGTTCGGACGACTACCTCTGGCTGCCCTTAGCCGTGTGCCGATATGTGAGGGGCACCGGAGACACCGGAGTGCTGGATGAGCCCGTACACTTCCTGGAAGGCCGCCCGGTCATCCCGGAGGACGACTCCTACTACGATCTACCCGCCCGCTCCCCGGAGGCGGCCAGCCTCTACCAGCACTGCGTGCGCGCTGTCCTGCGCGGCCTGCGCTTCGGCGAGCATGGACTGCCGCTGATCGGCTCCGGCGACTGGAACGACGGGATGAATCTGGTGGGGATGGGCGGCAGGGGCGAGAGCGTCTGGCTGGGCTTCTTCCTGTTTGAAGTGCTAAGGCAGTTCAGCGGGCTCGCGCGCGCGATGGGCGACGCGGCCTTCGCCGAGCGCTGCGACGGGGAGGGTGCCCGGCTGCGCCAGAGTATCGAGCAGCACGGCTGGGACGGCGCGTGGTACCGCCGCGGCTACTTCGACGACGGCACGCCGCTTGGCTCGGCGAGCAGCGCCGAGTGTCAGATCGATTCGATATCGCAAAGTTGGTCCGTGCTGTCCGGGGCGGGCGACACGATTCGCTCGCGCACGGCCATGCATGCGGTGGATCAGCGGCTGGTGCGCCGCGAACACGCGCTGATCCAGCTTCTCGATCCGCCCTTCGACAAGTCGAATCTGGACCCCGGCTACATCCGCGGCTACGTGCCGGGCGTCAGAGAAAACGGCGGGCAATACACCCACGGAGCGATCTGGACGGCCATGGCGTTCGCTGCCTTGGGTGACGCTCACCGCGCGTGGGAACTCACGGCCATGATCAACCCGGTGAACCATGCGAAATCAGCACAGGCCATCGCCACCTACAAGGTCGAACCGTACGTCATGGCGGCCGACGTCTATGCGGTTGCGCCGCACATCGGCCGCGGCGGATGGAGTTGGTACACCGGTTCGGCCGGCTGGATGTACCGGCTCCTCGTGGAATCGCTGCTGGGCCTGAGGCTCGAGGTGGACAAGCTGCATTTCGCCCCCTGCCTGCCCGCGAACTGGCAGGGGTTCCAGGTCCATTACCGGTATCGGGAGACGGTGTACCACATCGTCGTTGCGCAGACGCGCGCCGGCGATGATGGGACGAGCGGCGCGATCAGCGTGACAGTCGATGGCGTCGAGCGACATGACGGAGCGGCTGCCCTGGTCGACGACCATCGCGAACACCGGGTCGAGGTGTGCGTCCATTCCCAATAGAATCGTGACACGCGAATGAGAGTCTGACCCGCCAACGTTGCCCAGAGATCCGTGCAGCGTACCGACCTTGGCGGTCGCCCCTGAGTCTTCGCCGAGGAAGACGGATTCTGGGACATCTATCGCGAGGTGAGAAGGACGTCTCGACCCGGGGCAATATCGTTCCCGATGCCCATCTCGCGGCCCTGCTGAGCCAGTACGGGGTGGTGACGATCTACACCCACGACCGGGACTTCAGAACGTTCTCGTTCATCGACGTGCGCGATCCCGTGGCCTGACTTTACCGAGGGGCAGGCTTGGCCCGAGCGCGGGGACGGTATGTTTACCCCACGGCTGCGCGATCGCAGGGCATGCAATGTGACTGTGCTAGAATTGTGCCAAAGTGCAATACGGCGGGGTTGGTTCTCCTTGTGCCGAGATTGGAAATACTGGTTGGGCAAGCGTCACAAGCGACTGATAGATAACAACAATTATACTTCAGTGTCGGCCTGAAAATCCTTGTGTCGGTGGTTCGATTCCGTCCTTGGCCACCAGAATGCGAAGTTGGTCCGGCGGCGCTGGCCGCGGGACCGCAATCCAGAACGAGCGACGCGGCGCGGCAGCCGCCAGCGATCGCCTTCTTCCCCCTCCGGTGCGGTTCCGATACGGCCTGGCACTTTCTTACGTGTGTGATACGCGTGGTTCGCGGCCGTGCAGGGCCGCCGATGCCAGAAAGAGGAATATGGCCTGCGGCGCGGCCCCGTCCGGCGGCGCGGCATGCGGGTCGGGGTTGATTCAACAGAACAATACTCGCCAAAGGATCAGGCTATGCGCGCATATCGGTTGTTGGCTGCTTCGCTTCTTCTGGCCGGCACGGCTTCCGCAGCCGACAGCTGGACCGGGGCGTACATCGTCGGCGGCGGCGTGGGCGGCATCGACTGCCGCAACTACGTCTACATCATGAAGCGCGCCGAGCGCCTGGGTGTCGGCAGCCCGGGCTACAACCAGGAAACGTACAACTTCGGCATGTACGTTTCGGGATTCCGCACCGGCTACAACCTCCAGACCGCGGACACCTGCGACATCTTCGGGCGATTCAGCAACGAGCAGTTGCTGACCTGGGTGAAGTACTACTGCCAGTCCTACCCCGACGAGCGCTTCGGCGGCGCCGTGGTGGCGCTCGCCCAGGGGCTCCACCCCGGCAGGCAACGAAACTGCCGACCGGCTGCCTACGGCCGCTGACGAGTCGGCGGGTCGGCCGGCTCAGTCGCGGCGCCTGCTGCAGCTTCCGCCGCAACTGCCGCAGCCGGCGCCTTCCTCGCGGCAGGGGCCGAACTCGGGGTGCCGGCGGGCATAGAGCTTCGCCGCCTGCTGGACCACGATCCAGCCGGTCAGGAGGACGAAGATCAGGCCGATCGTTATCAGGTAGGTCAGCATCGGTCAGCCTCCGAGGCCGGCGAAGCCCATGAACGCCAGCGAAAGCAACCCTGCCAGCATCAGGGACAGCGCTGTACCCTGGGCTACGCCCGGCACGTCGGACAATTCGAGGCGCTCGCGCACGCTTGCCATCAGCACCAGCGCCAGCGTGAATCCCGCTCCACCGCCGAAACTGAAAGCGAGCGACTGCAGGAAGCTGTACTCGCGGGCCGTCTGGAACAGCGCCACGCCGAGCACCGCGCAGTTCGTGGTGATCAGCGGCAGGTAGATTCCGAGCGCGCGGAACAGCCCCGGGGAGAACTTCTTCAGCACCATCTCCACCAGCTGCACCGCCGAGGCGATCACCACGATGTAGGAGATCAGGCGCAGGAACTCCAGGTGGAACTGGGTGAGCAGCAGGTTCAGACCGTAGGCGCAAAGCGACGCGACCAGCATCACGAAGCTGGTGGCCACGCCCATCGGAAAGGCGGTGCTCAGCCGGCCGGACACCCCCAGGAAGGGGCACAGGCCGAGGAACATCGCCAACACGAAATTGTTCGCCAGCAGCGCGTTGACGAAGATCTGGCCGAGGGTTTCAGGCGCCATGCTGTTGTCCTCCGGCGGCGAGCGCTGCGAGCCGTTCCTTGCGGCGCCTGAACCAGGCGAAGAGCAGCAGCCACGCCGCCAGCACAAAGAATCCGCCGGGCGGCAGCACCATCACCACCCAGGGCTGGAAGTCCGGCCCGAACAGCGGGAAGCCGAACAGCGTGCCCGTGCCGAAGATCTCGCGCACGCTGCCCAGTGCGAACAGGCCGATGGTGAAGCCGGCGCCCATGCCCAGGGCGTTGGTCACGGCCACCAAGGGCGGATGCTTGGAGGAGTGCGCCTCGGCCCTGCCGAGGATGATGCAGTTGACCACGATCAGCTGGATGAACGCGCCCAGGGCATCGTAGAGCGCCAGGCTGATCGCCTGGATCGCGTAGTCGACCACCGTGACGAAGGTGGCGATGATCACGATGTAGGTGGCGATCCGCACCTCCTTGGGCACCGCGTGCCGTAGCAGCGAGACCAGCAGCGCGGAGGCGACGAGGACGAACGCGGTGGCCACGCCCATCGAAAGCGCATTTACCGCGGACACGGTTACCGCGAGCGTCGGGCACATCCCGAGCATCATCACGAAGACCGGGTTCTGCCGCCAGATCCCCTCGAGGAAGGTGTCCATGCTCAGCCGTTCGGGCTGCTGCGGGTTCATGAGGCCTTGCTCCTGATCTTGTCCAGATTCGGCACGAGCTTAGGCAGCAGCGCCTGGGCGCTGTCGTTGATGCCGCGGCCTACCGCCTTGGAGGTCACCGTCGCCCCGGAGATCGCGTCGATCTGCCAGGGCTGGGTCTTGGTCCCGTGCTTGACAGTCTTCACCGCGTTCGCCAGGCCGCTCATCTCGGCGTTCAGGCGCACGTCAAGCGCCTGGAAGTTGGCGAGGAAGTCCTTGTCGGTGATGATCTTGTCGCCGATGCCCGGCGTCTCGCGCATCGACACCACGCCGATGCCTACGATGCACTGGCAGTCCGGCGAGTAGCCGTAGAGTATGCGCACGACGTCCGCGTAGCCGCGGGCGGCGGCCTCGGCGGCCACGCCGTTGAGCCGCCCTTCCGCATCGTAGGCGGCGTAGAACTTGACGCTGCCGGCCGGCACGTCGGTGCCCTCGGTCACGCCGTTCGGCCCGGCGACGAACTCGGTGATCGACTTCGATCCAGGCAGCACCTTGAACACCGCCCGCTCCAGGGCGAGCTTCTTGTTCGCCGCGACCGCGGAATAGGTGCTCTCGTAGGCGCCGACGATGATCACGCCGCACACGGTCGCCACGATGCCGAGCGTGCGCACCATGGCGGCGCTGGAACTCATCTGCGGCGTCAGGGTTTCGCTGCTCACTTGCGCTCCCGCCTCAGGCGCTGGCCGCCGAAGGTGCGCGGCTGGGTGTAGAAGTCGATCAGCGGCGTTGCGGCGTTGCCGAGCAGGATCGCATACATCACGCCCTCCGGCAGGCCGCCGTAGTAGCGGATTACCACCGTGAGCACCCCGATCAGAGCGCCGTAAATCCACACGCCGAGCGGCGTGACCGGAGAGGTGGCCATGTCCGTGGCCATGAACACCGCGCCGAGCATCAGGCCGCCGGAAAGCAGGACGAAGCTGGCGCCCGGATAGTGCGACGGATCGATCAGGTTCATCACGACCGCGACGACTGCGGCGCTGCCGAGCACCGCCGTCGGAATCCGCCAGTCGAGGAAGCGCCGGGCGGCGAGGTAGAGCCCGCCGAGCATCACCATGATCGGGGCCGGTCCCACCGACGCGGTGGTCGCCATCGACAGCAGCAGCTCCAGCGGCGGAGTCTGCACGCCTTCGAACTTCCAGCGCGCCAGCGGCGTGGCGGTGGCGACTGCGTCCAAGCTGTGGGCATGGACCCAGGTCCACACGTCGGGCGGCGCCAGCAGCGGCCAGGCCAGGGTGGAGGGGATGAACTCGATGAAGCGGTCGGGCATGAAAGCCGGGGTATACGTGGAAATCGCCACCGGAAAGGCCGCCTGCACGAAGGCGCGGCCGACCAGGGCGGGATTCAGCACGTTGAAGCCCAGCCCGCCGAAGAGCGCCTTGCCCAGCGCGATGGCCGAGAATCCGGCGACCACGCCCATCCAGAGCGGGAAGCCGGGCGGCAGGGTGAGCGCCAGCAGCACGCCGGTGATCACCGCGCTGAAGTCGGAAAGGGTGCTCGGCTGGGTACTCATCCAGTTGAACAGCCGCTCGCTGCCCAGGCAGGTGGCGGTGACCGCGAGGATCAGCGCCGCCGCGGAAATCCCGTACTGGAAGACGTAGAAGCCGGTCACCGGGATCAGCGCATAGACCACGTGGAGCATGATCTGCTCGACGCTGCGCGGGCTCTTCAGGTGCGGCGCGGTGCGCAGCTCGATGCGGGGTGCGCTCTGGGTCATCGGGGTCGGATCGTCAGGCGACGGCGCGCTCGCGCAGGATGGCCTTGGCCACGCGGAACTGCTGGACCAGCGGGATGCCGGACGGGCAGACATAGGTGCAGCAGCCGCACTCGAAGCAGTCGCCGAGGTGGTACTGGCCGCTCATGACCTCGTACTCGCGCTTGGCCGCGAGCAGGCCGAGCTGGGAGGGATTCAGGCCCATCGGGCAGGCGCGCACGCATTCGCCGCACTTTATGCAGGGGTAGGTCTTGCGGCCGGTGCCGGCGTAGAGCTCGTGCTCACGGAACACCAGGATGCCGGATACGCCCTTGGTGACCGGCACGTCCAGCGAGGCCACGGCCGAGCCCATCATCGGGCCGCCGAGCACGACCTCCCGGGCGTTGCACTCGGCGCCCGCGTAGTCCAGGACGAACGACAGCGGCGTGCCCAGCGGCACGAGATAGTCGCCCGGGCGCTCGATGCCTGGCCCCGAGACGGTCACCACCCGTTCGATCAGGCCCTGCCCGGCGGGTAGAAGCCGGCCGAGCTGGGCCAGCGTGCCGACGTTGTTCACCACGATGCCGAGCGCCGAGGGCAGGCCGCCGGTGGGCACCTCCAGGCCGAAGAGCGACTTGATCAGCATCTTCTCCGAGCCCTGCGGGTACTTGGTCGGCACCGCCTGCACGGTGATCGATCCGTCGCCGGGCAGCGCCGCGCGTATCGCCTCCACTGCGTCCAGCTTGTTGTCCTCGACGCCGATCACCGCACGAGTCGCGCCCACCGCCTGCATGGCGTAGCGGGTGCCGCGGATCAGGTCGGCGGTCTGCTCGACCATCACCCGGTGGTCGCAGGTCAGGTAGGGCTCGCACTCGCAGCCGTTGGCCACCAGCGTGTGGATCTTGTGCTCCTTGGGCACGGTGAGCTTGGCGTGCGAGGGAAAGGTCGCGCCGCCCAGGCCGACCATCCCGGTGTCCTGGACCGCGGCGACCACCTCGGCGGGCGAAAGCGCCTCCATGCTGCGTTCGCCGCTCCACAGCACGCGCTGGTCGGACGCCTCGTAGACCCGGATGACGATGGACTCGACCCAGGGGCCGCGCGCCGAGGGACGCAGCTCGATCGCCTCCACCACCCCGGTGGCCGGGGCGTGCAGCGGCACCGAGATGAAGCCGTCGGCGCGGGCGATCGGCTCGCCGCGCACCACCTCCTGGCCTGCCCGCACGATCGGCACCGCCGGCTTGCCGATATGCTGCGACAAGGGCATGGTGAGCCGCGGCGCGAACGGCAGCCGGCGGATGCGGCTGCCCGCCGTGTCCTTGTGGTAGGGCGGGTGGATGCCGCGGGCGAAGGTATTGCGCCTGAAGATCGAGTCGAGGATGCCCATCGCCCGGGTGTCCGCCTCAGTTGTACTTCGCCGCCCGCACCAGCAGCTTTTCCAGCCCCGGCTCGTGCGGATTCCACGGGGTTCCCGGGTGGATGCAGCTGGCGGTGCATTTCTCCGCGGCCTTGACCACGTCCTGGTACGGTCCGCCCTTGGGATTGACGACCACCGCCTGCTTCTGGTCGTTGTAGGCGAAGATCTTCGGGTTGATGAAGATGCACTCGTCGCAGGCGGTGCACTCCGGCGTCTCGATCCACACCGGCTCGTAGCCCTGCGGGCCGCTGGTGTCAGCAGCAGGGTGCGCGGCGACCGGCGCAGGCGCGGCCATCGACGCCGCCGCATCCGCGTTGATGCCGATGGTCGCCAGGCTCGCGCTCAGACGCTGGATCAGGTCGGCACGAACGCGGCCGGCGATCGCCTCCTCGTCGACGTGCGGGCGGTCCATGCCGGCCACGCCCTTGATCTGCCGCCAGAACTGCCGGCGCTCCTCGGTGGCGCGGACGAGGTCCTCGGTCACCAGCAGGCGGGTGAGCCGGTTCTTCGTGTCGGTTGCCCAGATGTACGGGAACCTGCCCTCGCGCTCGTCCCGGGCCAGGTCGATGAACTCGGCGAGCGGCAGCATGTTCTCGTTCCATGTCTCCGGCGGCGCCTTCCTGAACTGCTTGGAGAAACGTCCCTCGGTGGCGGCGAAGTCGGCGAACGTGAGCGGCACGTTCAGGCTCTTCTCGCGGCCCTCTTCGTCGAGGTATTTCAGCGAGTAGGCCGGCCAGTCCTGGTCAGGCGCCGGGTTGCCGTCTAGGCTGACGCATTCGGCGAAGGTGGTGCCGGCGTCCGGGTCGAACTTGAACAGCGGATAGGCGCGGCCCTCGACCGCCATCTTGCTCTGCTCGACCGCGCGATCGTCCGCCACGCCGTGCTCGGGCGGGCAGACCGCGTAGATGTTGAACAGCGCCGGCCGGCGGCTGTTCAGGCCGTCGATATAGCCTTCGAGCAGATGGGTGACGTTGGCGATCGTGCCCTGCATGACGTAGGCGCTGCGGTGCGCCATGCCGATCAGGCTGATCTCCTTGCGGATCTCCTGCTTGCCCTGCCTGGCGGCGCCGAACGGCGCCATGTCCGAGACCTGGCTGATGAAGCCCGAGGTGCAGGCCTGGCCGCCCGTGTTCGAGTAAACCTGGGTATCCACCACCAGCACCTTGATCGGCAGGCCGGACATGAGCGCGCGCGAGAGGTTCTGGAAGCCGATGTCGTACATGGCGCCGTCCCCGCCCATCGACACCACCGGCGGACAGAGCAGCCACTCCTCCTCGCTGAACTGCTGCCAGGCGAAGCGCGTGAAGAAGTCGTCATGCACCGTCGGGTTGTATTCCCCGGCCAGTTCCAACTCGGCCATGCGCACGGCGCGGAAGCCGTCCGCCATCTTCGCCATGTGGCCCTCGAAGATGCCCATGGCGACCGATGGGCTGTCCTGGAACAGATGGCTCGACCACGGGAAGGGATAGGGGTTGAACGGGAAGGTCGAGCCCCACACCGAGGTGCAGCCGGTGGCGTTGATCACGCCCATGTCCGAGCGCCCGCGCTTGGAGGTGCCCTCCACGTACTGCCAGCGCAGGGTGCGCAGCTTCTCCAGGAGCTGGGTCGCCCACTTCACCCACTGCGGGTCGAGCGGCCGGGACGGCTTGTCCTGGGTGAGCTTCGCGGTGAGGCCTGCCAGCGTCAGGTCCTCGCCCCGGTGCGCCTCGACCGCCTGGATCACCGCCGCCGCATTCGAGAAGTCCACCGTCTCGGTGAGCTTCATGCGGATGTGCTTTTCCAGCCTGGCGATCAGCTCGTCGATCTTCGCCACGTAGGCCCGGACCCGCGGCTGCATCAGCGCCGAAACGGTCGAGGTGAACAGGTGGATCGCGGTCTTCTCGCCGCAGCCCAGGCAGGCGCCGTCGCCGCAGACCATCGAGCCGTAGGTGCGCTTGTCGAGCAGCAGGGTCTCCAGCGCGCCGATCTTCTCGTTCAGGTCGTCGATACGGTCGTATTCCTTCGGCGTGGTCGGCAGGTCCAGCCAGAAATCCCAGTCGCGGCGCAGGCGCTCCACCGCCTCGGGCGTCTGGGGCACCATCCTGAGCGCGTCGTCCTCGCACACCTCCACGCACAGCTCGCAGCCCTTGCAGGTGTAGGGGTTGATGGTGATCGAGAACAGGCCGCCCGAACCCTTGCTCTTCTTCTCCTTCGTGCTCCAGTAGGGCTTGGTGATCGAGAACTGGAAGTCGCCGATCTTCTCGCGGAACAGCGCGAACTCCTCTTTCATCTTGGCCCGGTCGGCCTCCGGCGCCTCGGCGACGGTCTGGTCGATCGCCTGGTCGATCATCTCGCGCACCTTCGCCTTGTCGCCCTGCGGTTCGATCAGGCCGCGCAGCTTCTTCTCCGCGGTGCGCACTGCGCGGCGCAGGAAGCGCGTCGGCTGGCCGCCGGTCTCGATCCGGCCGACCGCGGTGGCGAAGACGTCGGCGACCGTCGACACCAACCCGGGGATCGCCGAGTCCGGACACTCGGCGTAGCAGTTGCCGCAGGCGGTGCAGTTCTCGGCGATCCACTCCGGATATTCGAAGCGGATCTGGGTCATGTCGCGGAAAACGCCGGTGGCGGCCGGGATCATCGACAGGCCGATGAACGGGTCGGCTAGGTTGTCCGAGCCGCGGCCGGACAGGTAGAAGCTGCCGGTCTGTTCCCAGAACCGGTGGATGTCCGAAAGCTGCACCTCGCCCTGCGGCGTGCGCTTGAGCATGATCGGCAGGCCGGCATCCTTGCGCCTGGCCGCGGACTGGGTCGCACCGGCCTGCTTCTCGGTGATCTCGTGAATCTCGTCGAAGCCGCGGCGCACGACGCGCAGGTTGTCCTCGACCACCCGCTTTCCCTTGCCGCCGAACTTGGCGGTCAGCTGGGCCTCGATCGCCTTCAGCAGTCTCTCTTCGTCCAGGCCGGCGTTGCCCATCACCGGCGAGGCGGCGAAGAACGCGCCCTGGAAGGCGTTGCCCTGCATGCGCAGCTGCAGGTCGACATTGCTCGCCTCCTCGCGGGCTATCTTGAACGCGTCCAGGTAGAACACCCGGATGTCATTCTCAACGATGAACTTCTGGGCGCTCATCGGGAAGCTTGCCCAGACCCTGGCCGGGTCGTCCAGGCTGCTCTGGATGATGAACACACCGCCCTTCTTCAGACCGGACAAGGGGTTCGAGTGGCCGAACACGTTCGGGTCGGGCGACATCACCACGTCGACGAAGTAGTACTCGCAATTGACGCGGATCGGCTCCGGCGCGGCCGACAGGTAGTAGGTGGTCGGCTGGCCCTTTTTCTCCGAGCCGTACTTCGGGTTCGCCTTGATGTCGTAGCCGAGCAGCTCGAAAAGGGTCACTGCCAGGTTCTTGCCGGTGGTGATCGCGCCCCAGCCGCCGACCGAGTGCATGCGTACCGTGATCGCGCCTTTGGGCATCAGGTTCGGGTTTTCCGAGCCGCGCACCGCCAGTTCGCGGATGCGCGGATAGGCGTCGACGATCTGCTGGTTCAGGATTTCGTCCTTCGGCGAGGCCGGCTGGTCGCGCACGAAGTCGACCGACAGGTAGAAGAACTTGCGCTGGGTGCCGCCGGGCAGCATGTTCTCCACCGCGCCGATCAGAGCCTCGGGCTGCAGGTCCCGCGAACCCAGGCCGTAGCAGCCGGAATACAGGCGCGGCAGATCGGCGGTCGAGGCATAGACCTCGTAGTCCTCGTAGGGCGGGGCGGCATCGCGCGCCGCGCCCTCCCTGCGGGCGCCGTTTTCCAGGCATTTCGCCACCGTGGCGCGCACCTCGCGCATCAGCGGCAGGTCCTCGGCCAGCGGCTGGTCGGTGCGCTCGAGCACGACCACGCCCTTCTTGCCCTTCAGGATGGTGCCGAGCAGGTCGCCGGGGAAGGGCCGGTACATGGTCACGTTGACCACGCCGACCTTGATGCCGCGCGTCTCGCGCAGGTAGTCGGCCACGGCCTGCGCCTGGACGATCATGCTGCCCATGCCCAGGATCAGGTAGTCGGCGTCCTCGTTCCGGTAGGTGTCGAGCCGGTCGTAGCGGCGCCCGGTGAGCAGGTAGAACTCCTCCATGCAGCGCTCGGCCAGTTCCGGGATGTGCTGGAAGAAGTACGGACGCTGGGCCGCCACCGCCTGCATGTAGGCGTCCTGGTTCTGCACCACGCCGGACTGCATCGGGTTGTCGACGTCCCAGATTGCCGGCACGCGTCGGCGCTTCTCGCCGTAGATCATGCGCTGGGCGGCCGTCGGGGTGTCGATGATGTCGTCCGGCCTGCCGAGGAACTCGGCGACCAGTTCGCGCTCGGGCACGCGCACCGATTCGATCAGGTGGGTGGTGAGGAAGCCGTCCTGGCCGACCACGGCCGGGGTGAGCGCCAGTTCGGCGGTCTTGCGCGCGATCAGGTTCAGGTCGGCCGCTTCCTGGGCGTCCTTGGCCATCACCTGGATGAAGCCGGTGTCGTCCACGCAGTGGTAGTCGTCGTGGGCGCAATGCACGTTCAGCGTGGTCTTGGTGATCGCCCGGCAGCCCATGTTCAGCAGGTAGGGCAGGCGCTTGCCCACGGCCGCGTAGAGCGACTCGTGCATGAAGGCCACGCCCTGGGCCGAGGAGAAATTGGTGGCGCGCAGCCCGGTCATCGACATGCCGGCGGTCACCGCCGCGGCGGCGTGCTCGGACTCGGGCTCGATGAAGATCAGTGGTCGGCCCGAGATGTTGATATGGCCGGCGGACGCCGACTCGGCCCAGTATTCGCCCATCTGGGTGGACGGCGTGATCGGGTAGGCGCCGGCCGCATCCGAGGCCTCGCGTTCGCAGAGGATGACGGCGGTATTGCCGTCGATGGCGTCGCGCACGCCGGGGTACTTGAAGCTGAGGGTCTTGCCGCCGGCGGCGGACCCCTTCTCGAGCAGCTTGAGCTCCTTCAGTCGCTTGAACATGTCAGTTCGTCCTCTGGCGTACCGCCACTATGCGCTCACCAGCGGCAGGGGATTCTGCCGCACGATTCTCTTCGCCGCATGACCTTTCTGCGGTCCCCTGACGTCGTCCAGCCAGACGATCGCGCCGGTCGGACAGCGCTCGATCGCCTTGATCGCGGCCAGTTCGTTTCTCTCGTAGTCGATCACCGCCAGGTTGTGCTTCAGGCTGATCAGGCCGGGCGCGGCATCGACGACGCACTTGCCGCAGGCGGTGCAGGCCACTTCGCAGTCGGCCTCCGCGATGTCCGGTTCGGCGAGGTTCTTGCACGCCACCCACAGCCTGCGGCTCACCGGCTGCAGCGAGAACAGGCCCTTCGGGCAGACCTCGACGCAGTCGCCGCAGGCGGTGCACTTGTCGGCGGTCACCACCGGCAGTCCGTGGGCGTCGAGATGGATGGCGTCGAATTCGCACACGACCTCGCAGTCGCCCAGGCCCAGGCAGCCCCAGGCGCAGCCCTTGCCGCCGCCGCCGACCACCGCCGCCGCGCGGCAGGATTCCATGCCGGCGTAATTGGCCCGCGTATAGGCCACGTGCGTGCCGCCGGCGCAGGCGAGCCGCGCGACCCGCTTCTCCTGTTCGCCGAGTTCGACGCCGAGGAAGCCCGCGATCACCTGGTTCTGCTGCGGCGCGTTGACCGTGCATTGGACCGGCTTGAGTTCGCCGGCGACCAGCTTCTCGGCGAAGTTGCGGCAGCCGGCCGTGCCGCAGGCGCCGCAGTTGGACTTCGGCAGCAGTTCCTCGACCTGCTCGATCCGCGGGTCTTCGTACACATACAGCCGGCGGTTGGCGACCGACAGCAGCCACGCCAGTCCGACCCCGAGTACCGCCATGAAGATGCCGGCTGCCGCCACGCTCGAAACCGCTTCCATTCCCTCGTCCTCCGGGCACCAGGCCGTCGATAAACCTTGCAACCCTTACGGTGTTATGGTTTTCCGCCCGCACTCCGAAGCTGCCGTCGACCTGGATGCCGGTGCCCGGGATGCGGGCCTTGCGACGTGGCTGGAGTGGTGCGGAACCCTTTGACGGCGGACGACGCCTTGAGGGCGTCGCTGTCGCCGTCACACGCGGGGCCGCCGGAGGTCGGATCCGGCAGACTCGGCAGGCAAGCGCTTTTTCGCTTGCCCGAATTGGTGCGCGGAAGATGGGGTGAATCCCCCGCACGCATGACCGAACGAGTATAGGTGTGCCACTGCGGTGCAACAAACAGGATTATATATGAATCAACAAAATAACTTTATCCTAAGAATCAGCGGGATACGTTCATTATGGCGGAACTGTTTTTCACGATGCGGAACATCGTGATCCCACGGGCCGACCCGGCGCGATGCACCACGATGGGGCTTGCCGGATGCCGCCGGACCTGTTACAAGCTATAATAATCCGTTAGTTAGATCCGGCCCGCCGACCCGATGCAGCTCTTTGCCCTAGGCATCAACCACCATACCGCGCCGCTGGCCGTGCGCGAACAGGTGTCATTCGAGCCGGACAACCTGCCGCAGGCGCTGGGCGAACTCGTCGCCGTCAAGCCGGTGCGCGAGGCGGCCATCCTGTCCACCTGCAACCGCACCGAACTTTACTGCGCCACCAACGATCCGCAGGCGGCCGCCGACTGGATCGCCGAGTACCACAAGCTGGCCCCGCGCGAGATCCATCCCTATCTCTACAGGCTGCCGCAGCGCGACGCGGTGCGGCACATGTTCCGGGTGGCCAGCGGCCTGGACTCGATGGTGCTGGGCGAGCCGCAGATCCTCGGTCAGATGAAGCAGGCGGCGCGAACGGCCGAGGAGGCGGGAACGCTCGGGGCGCTGCTGCACAAGCTTTTCCAGAAGACCTTCGCGGTGGCCAAGGAGGTCCGCTCGACCACCGCGATCGGCGCGAACATCGTCTCCATGGCCGCCGCCGCGGTGCATCTTTCCGAGCGCATCTTCGAATCCGTTGGCGAGCAGCGCGTCCTGTTCATCGGCGCCGGCGAAATGATCGAGCTGTGTCTCGCCCATTTCGCCGCCCAGCGCCCCGCCCAGATCACCGTGGCCAACCGCACGATCGAGCGCGGCAGGCTGCTCGCCGAGCGTTTCGGCGGCAGCGCGATCCGCCTGGACGAGATTGGCGACAAGCTGGCGGGTTACGACGTGGTGGTGGCCTGTACGGCGAGCCCGCTGCCTATCCTCGGCCTCGGCATGGTCGAGCGCGCGGTGCGCACGCGCCGCCACAGGCCGGTGGTGATGGTGGACCTGGCGGTGCCGCGCGACATCGAGGAAGAGGTCGGCAAGCTGGACGACGTGTTCCTCTATACCCTGGACGACCTGGGCGAGATCGTCGAGTCCGGCCTGGAATCGCGCCAGGCCGCCGTGGTCGAGGCCGAGTCGATCATAGACACCCGGGTGGAGAACTTCCTGCACTGGGTCGAGGCGCGCGACACGGTGCCGACCATACGCGCGCTGCGCGACTCGGCCGAGCGCATGCGCCGGCACGAACTGGAGCGCGCGCTCAAGCTGCTCGCCAAGGGCGAGGATCCGCAGCGGGTCCTGGAGGTGCTGTCGCACGGCCTGACGAACAAGATCCTGCACGGCCCGACCCATGCGCTCAATCAGGGCGAGGCCGGCGAGCGGGCCGATCTCGCCGCCCTGATCTCGCGCATCTTCCACCTGCATCCCGGAGAGTAGACCGTCCCGCCTCGCCCCGCGCCGCCGGAGCGTCGGGCCTTCATTGCATGAAACCGAGCATCACCGACAAGCTGGGCCAGTTGGAGCGCCGGCTGCAGGAACTCGACGGGCTGCTGGCCTCGGAGCAGGCGACCCGGGACATGGACGTCTACCGGCGCCTGAGCCGCGAGCACGCCGAAATCGGTCCGGTGGTGGCGCTGTACGCCGCCTATCGCAAGGCCGGGCAGGACATGCTGGCCGCACAGGGCATGCTCGGCGACCCGGAGATGCGCGAACTGGCCGAGGGCGAGATCCAGGGATGCCGCGGCCGCATGGCCGAGATCGAGGCGCAGCTCCAGCGCGAGCTGCTGCCGAAGGACCCGAACGACGAGCGCAACCTGTTCCTGGAAATCCGGGCCGGCACCGGCGGCGACGAATCCGCGCTGTTCGCCGGCGACCTGTTCCGCATGTATTCGCGCTACGCGGAGCGCCAGGGCTGGAAGGTCGAGGTGGTCTCGCACAGCGACGCGGATCTGGGCGGCTACAAGGAGATCATCGCCAAGCTGTCCGGCTTCGGCGCGTATTCGAGGCTGAAGTTCGAGTCCGGCGGCCATCGCGTACAGCGCGTGCCGGTGACCGAGGCCCAGGGCCGCATCCATACCTCCGCCTGCACCGTGGCGGTGATGCCCGAGGCCGACGAGGTCGGCGACGTGCATATCGACCCGGGCGAGATTCGCATCGACACCTTCCGCTCCTCCGGCGCTGGCGGCCAGCACGTGAACAAGACCGACTCCGCGGTGCGCATCACCCACCTGCCCACAGGCATCGTGGTCGAGTGCCAGGACGACCGGTCCCAGCACCGCAACAAGGCCCAGGCGATGGCGATCCTGGCCGCACGGATCAAGGACAAGCAGACGCGCGAGCAGCAGGCGCGCACCGCGGCCGCGCGCAAGTCGCTGATCGGCAGCGGCGACCGCTCGGAGCGCATCCGCACCTACAACTTCCCGCAGGGCCGGGTCACCGACCACCGGATCAACCTGACGCTCTACAAGCTCGATCAGGTCATGGACGGCGACCTGGACGAGCTGATGGCGGCGCTCGCCGCCGAGCACCAGGCCGAGCAGCTCGCCGCGCTGGCGGACGAGCCGGCCTGAGCCGGGCCGGTTGATGCTGCCAGACTCGCCGAGCGTGGCCGAGGCGCTGGCCGAGGCGCGGGGTGCGATTCCGCCGCGGGAGGCGCGCCTGCTGCTGCGGCACGTCCTGAACTGCGCCCACGCCGCGCTGGCTGCCCACCCTGAGTGGGTGCTCACCCTGGAGGAGGCGGCCGGATTCCGCGATCTGGTGGCCCGCCGTGCAGCCGGTGAGCCGGTCGCCTACCTGACCGGTTCGTGCGAGGTCTACGGCCGCCCGTTCGCGGTGACGCCGCAAGTGCTGATTCCCCGGCCCGAGACCGAACTGCTGGTCGACCTGGCGCTGACGTTCCTCGGCAGCCGGCCGGTCGCCAGCGTGCTGGACCTGGGCACAGGCAGCGGGATCCTGGCGGTCACGCTGGCGCTGGAGGCGCCTTCCGCCCGGGTGGCGGCGGTGGAGGCCAGCGAGGCCGCGCTCGAGGTGGCGGCGGCGAACGCGCGGACCCTGGGCGCGGCGGTGCGCTTCCTCCGGGGCGACTGGTATGCCCCGCTGGCCGGCGAGCGCTTCGACCTGATCGTCGCCAACCCGCCCTACGTGGCCGCGGCCGACCCGCACCTCGGGCAGGGCGATCTGCGTTTCGAACCGCGCCGGGCGCTGACCGACGGCAGCGCGGACGGGCTGGCCAGCCTGCGCGAGATCGTGGCCGGCGCGCCCGCGCAGCTGGCGCCGGGCGGCCTGCTGGCGGTGGAGCACGGCTACGACCAGGGCGAGGCGGTGGCGGCGCTGTTCCGCAACGCCGGACTCGGGAACGTGACCGGCCTGACCGACCTGGCCGGCATTCCCCGCGTAGTTCACGGAACGCACGCCGGGCGGCATTGACTAACAGGCTCGCGGGTCAATACACTTGCCCGAGCAATTTTCTCGACTATTTCCCGGAGGCAGCATGTCGGTACAGGACAAGATCCACCAGCAGGTCACTTCGAGCCCGGTCGTGCTCTACATGAAGGGCACGCCCCAGTTTCCGCAGTGCGGTTTCTCGGCCAAGGCGGTGCAGATCCTGCGCGCCTGCGGCATCAAGGAGTTCTCCGCGGTCAACGTGCTGGAGGACCCGGAGGTCCGCCAGGGCATCAAGGAGTACGCCAACTGGCCGACCATCCCGCAGCTCTACGTCAACGGCCAGTTCGTCGGCGGCAGCGACATCATGGGCGAGATGTACCAGTCGGGCGAACTGCAGAAGCTCCTGGACACCCCGGTCGCGACGCACTGACCGCCCGGCCGCGTGCGGGCAGGCGCGCCGGCGCCTACCCGCGCAACTGCGCCAGCAGCGCGGCTACCATGCCCTCGGCCTGGCCGCCGTAGCCGCCGCCGAACAGGTTGAAGTGGTTCAGCACGTGGTAGAGGTTGTAGAGCGTGCGGCGCGTCTCGTACCCCGCATCCCGCGGCCAGGCCTCGTCGTAGGCGGCGTAGAAGCCGGCGCCGAATCCGCCGAACAGCTCGGTCATCGCCAGGTCGGCCTCGCGGTCGCCCCAATAGACCGCCGGGTCGAAGATCACCGGCGTGCCATCGGCCAGATACGCGGCGTTCCCGCCCCACAGGTCGCCGTGCAGCAGGCTGGGCGAGGGCCGGTAGCCGGTAAAGAAGTCCGGCACCTGCTCGGCCAGGCGAATTCCTTCGTCATGGAGCCGGCGGCTGCAGCCGTTGGCCCGGGCCCATTCCAGCTGCGGGCGCAGCCGCCGGCCGGCGTAGAAGCGCGGCCAGTCGTCGTCCGTGCCATTCAACTGGGGCGTGGCGCCGATGTAGTTGTCGCGCGGCCAGCCGTAGGCCGGGCCGGTTGAGCGGTGCAGCCGCGCCAGCGCGCGGCCCATCGCGGCCGGATCGGCGCGGCCGCCCATCTCCAGGTGTTCGAGCACCAGGAAGGCTTCGCCGCCCGCGATGCCGCTGCACACCACCTCGGGCACCCGGATCGCACCGGCCGCCGCGATCGCCGCCAGCCCGTCGGCCTCGGCCTCGAACATCGGCGCCGCGGCCTCGCCGTTCAGCTTGACGAAGTAGCGCCGGCTGCCGTCCTCGATCGCCAGCGCGCGGTGGATGCAGCCGCCGCCGACGGCGCGGTGCGCGCGGGCGTGGAAGGGACGGTGCAGCGCGCGGCTGATCGCTTCCGAGATCGCGGCGAGCGGGGGCATGGCCTCAGACCGCCGCCAGCCGCGCGTTGGCCAGCGCCAGCCGCGTCTTGAGCACGTCGAGGAAGCCGGCGTAGAAGTGCATGCGGCAGGCCGCCGAGGCGTTGCGCAGCGCCTGGCCGGGGATGGTGACGATGCGGGCGTCGGTCGCGGCGATGACGTCGGCGTTGCGCGTGCCGTCGCCGCGGCCGATCACCGCCATCTCGCCGAAGCAGTCGCCGGCCACCAGCGGGTTGAGCAGATGTCCGTGCTTCTCGACCCGCACCTCGCCTTCCGCCAGGAAGCAGAAATGGTCCCCGCGCTCGCCCTCGCGCATGACCGCCGTGCCCGGCCTGACCTGTTCCCACGTGGACAGCCGCAGCACCTCCCAGATCTCCACGTCGCCGAACTCGCGGAAGAAGGGCAGCGCGCGCAGCGTGTCGAACTTCTCGGTCTCCGACAGGTCCTCCGCGCGGGCGCGGAAGCGCCGGTTGCGGAAGGCCTGGGCCAGGTCCTGGGCGAAGGCGCCCCAGTCGGCATAGCGCTTGTCCAGGTCTTTCTGCATGGCCCGGCCGACGATCGCGTCCAGGCTGGCCGGAATCTCGGCGCGCAGGGAGGAGGGCGCGGGCGGGTCGATGTTGCAGATCTGGTAGACGATGCTGTAGTTGTTGGTCGCCTGGAAGGGCAGCCGGCCGGTCAGGAGTTGGTACATCACCACGCCGAGCGAGTAGATGTCGGTCTGGTGGTTGAGCGGCATTTCGCGCACCTGCTGCGGCGACATGTAGGCCGGCGAGCCCACGCCCTGGACCTGGGTCTGGTCCAGCGTGGTCACCAGCGCGGCGCCGAAGTCCGAGATCTTGATGTCGCCGCTCGCGTCCTCCCGGTCGGCCATCAGGATGTTCGCCGGCTTGATGTCGCGGTGGGTGATGCCGAGCCGGTAGGCGTAGTCCAGCGCGCGGGTGCACTTGAACACGATCTCGACCAGCCGGTCCAGCGGCAGCAGGCGGTCCGGCCGGGCGAAGGGCTCCAGCGTGCCGCCCGGGACGTATTCCATGACGATATAGCTGAGCGCGTCGTCGAGCACCGCGTCGTAGATCTGGGCGATGTGCGGGTGATGCAGCTTGCCCACCAGCGAGGCCTCGTTGGCCAGCAGGTGCTGGAACATGCGGCCGCGGACCGGGTCGTGCAGCACTTCGGGCGCGATGACCTTCACGGCGACCTCGCGCCGGTAGAACGTGTCGTAGCCGAGATAGACCTGCGCCGTGGCGCCTTCGCCCAGCCTGCCGCGGACCTCGTACTTGCCGATCCGGTTCATCGCGCGGCGGGCCTGCGGCTCACAGGCCGGCGCGCGCGAGGCGGATGGCTTCGCGCACGCGCGCGGGCGCGGTGCCGCCCAGGTGATCGCGCGCGGCGAGCGAGCCTTCGACCGTGAGCACGGCGCGGACGTCCTCGCCGATCAGCGGCGAGAAGCCGCGCAGGGTGTCCAGCGGCAAGTCCGCGAGGTCGCAGCCCTGCGCCTCGGCCGCGCGCACCGCGCGGGCCACCGCCTCGTGCGCGTCGCGGAAAGGCAGGCCCTTCTTCACCAGGTAGTCCGCCAGGTCGGTGGCGGTGGCGAAGCCGCGGGCGAGCGCCGCGCGCATCGCCTCCGGGCGCACGCGGATGCCGGCGACCATGTCGGCGAATATCGCCACGGTGTCGCGCACCGTGTCCGCGGTGTCGAACAAGGGCTCCTTGTCCTCCTGGTTGTCCTTGTTGTACGCCAGCGGCTGTCCCTTCATCAGCGTGAGCAGCGCGACCAGGTTGCCGTTGACCCGGCCGGTCTTGCCGCGCGCCAGTTCCGGCACGTCCGGGTTCTTCTTCTGCGGCATGATCGACGAACCGGTGCAGAACCGGTCGGCCAGGTCGACGAAGCCCAGCGCCGGGTTCATCCAGAGAATCAGTTCCTCGGAAAGCCGCGACAGGTGGGTCATGGCGAGCGCGGCGCAGGCGGCGAACTCGATCGCGAAGTCCCGGTCGGACACCGCGTCCAGCGAGTTGCGGCACACGGCCTCGAAGCCGAGTTCGCGGGCCACGGACTCCCGGTCGATCGGGAACGAGGTGCCGGCAAGTGCGGCCGCCCCGAGCGGCAGGCGGTTGGCGCGGCGGCGGCAGTCGGCGAGCCGCTCGCGGTCGCGCGCGGCCATCTCGAAGTAGGCCAGCAGGTGATGGCCGAAGGTCACCGGCTGGGCCACCTGCAGGTGGGTGAAGCCCGGCATGGCGGTGTCCGCGTGCTGCTCCGCGAGGTCGAGCAGGCTGGCCTGGTAGCGGCGCAGTTGCGCGTCGATCTCGTCGATCGCCTCGCGCAGCCAGAGCCGGACGTCGGTCGCCACCTGGTCGTTGCGCGAGCGGCCGGTGTGCAGCCGCTTGCCCGCGTCGCCGACCAGCGCGGTCAGCCGCTTCTCGATGTTCAGATGCACGTCCTCGTCGTCCAGCGACCAGCGGAACTCGCCGCGCTCGATCTCCCCGCGGATCGCCTCCATGCCGCGCTCGATGTCGGCCAGGTCCTGCGCGCCGATGATGCCCTGCCGGGCCAGCATGCGGGCATGGGCGAGCGAGCCGCGGATGTCGTGCAGGGCCAGGCGCCGGTCGAAATCCACCGAGGCGGTGTAGCGCTTGACCAGTTCGGCCACCGGTTCGGAGAAGCGGCCGGACCAGGCCTTTTCTTCCGGCGCTTGGGCGGGAGAGCGTTCTGTCATAATCGGTCGATCGAGAGGGGACTCGCGGGTGGCGCGGGAATCCTGGCATCCAGGCGCCGCCGCTGTCGGGAGGAAAACGCTTGCGCAGTATAAGCCAAAACCGGCGCGGCTCCCTGCCGGACTTCCGCAACCTGGGCGTCGTGCTGCGGGTGCTGCTGGCGGTCAACGTCATGGCCGTGCTGGCGGCGCTCGCGCGCAACGCCGCGTGGCCGAGCCTGCCGCGCGAACTGGCCGAACTGGCGGCGCTGGTCGAGCCGCCGCTGCTGGCGACCCTGGCGGCGCTCTACCTGTCCGCGCCTGCCCTGGCCCGCCTGCCGGGCGGCATCGCTCGGGCCGTGGTGGTGGCGATCGCGGCGATCGTCGGCGGCACCTTCGTCGCCGCGCTGGAGGGCATCGCCGGGATGGAAACGGCGGGTTCGGGCTGGGCCAGGCCGGCACTCGCCGGCGCGCTGGCCGCCGCGCTGGTGCTGTTCTATTTCGGCCTGCGCAGCCGGGCGATCTCGCCGGCCCTGGCCGATGCGCGGCTGATGGCCCTGACCGCGCGCATCCGTCCGCATTTCCTGTTCAACAGCCTGAACGCGGTGCTCGGCGTGATCCGCAGCGACCCGCAGCGCGCGGAGGCGGCGCTGGAGGAACTGTCCGACCTGTTCCGGGTGCTCATGGCCGACAACAGCGAACTGACCACCCTGGCCGGTGAGATCGAACTGTGCCGCCGCTACCTCGACCTGGAACGGCTGCGCCTGGGCGAGCGGCTGGCCGTGCGCTGGGAGATCGGCGACATGCCGCAGGATGCCCTGGTGCCGCCGCTGATGCTCCAACCGCTGCTGGAGAACGCGGTATACCATGGCATCGAACCGGCACCCGGGGCGGCCGAGGTGGTCATCGTGATCGCTCGCCGCGGCGACCGGGTGCATATCGACATGAGCAATCCGTTTCACCGCACGGGCGGCCACCACGCCGGCAACCGCATGGCCCTGGACAACATCCGCGAGCGCCTGATGCTCTTCTTCGACCTGGAGGCGAGCCTGGACACGGCCGTCGAAGGCGGCGAGTACCGGGTCAGGATCCGTCTGCCCTATCGCGCCGCTGCCGCGGGGGGCCGTCCTTGAACGAGCCGATGCGCGTGTTCATCGTCGACGACGAGGCGCCGGCGCGCAGCCGGCTGCGGGTGCTGCTGACCGACATCGCGCCGCACTTTCCGAACGTGGTGACCGGCGAGGCCGAGAACGGCGCGCAGGCGCTGGAGCGCCTGGCCGCCGAGGCGGCCGACGCGGTGCTGGTCGACATCCGCATGCCGGTCATGGACGGCATCGAACTGGCGCGCCACCTGCCGCGGCTGCCGCTGCCGCCGGCGGTGGTGTTCGTCACCGCCTACGACCAGTACGCGGTGCGCGCCTTCGAGCTGAACGCGGTGGACTACCTGCTCAAGCCGGTGCGTGCCCAGCGGCTCAAGGATGCCCTGGAGAAGGCGCAGCGCGGCGCGGTCCCGGTCGAGGTGATGCGGGAACTCGCCCCGGAGGGCCGGCAGTACCTGAGCTGCTCGGAGCGCGGCCGCATCCTGCTCGTTCCGGTGGCCGAGGTGCTCTACCTGCGCGCCGAACTGAAGTACGTCACCGCCCGCACGCGCGAGCGGGACTACCTGATCGAGGAGTCGCTGGTCGCGCTGGAGCAGGAATTCCCGCAGCGCTTCGTGCGCGTGCATCGCAACTGTCTGGTGGCGCGCCGGGCGATCTCCGGCTTCGAGCGGGCCCAGGGCGAGGAGGCCGAGTCCCACTGGCTGGTGCTGCTCAACGGCCTGGCGGAAAAGCTGCCCGTGAGCCGGCGCCAGTGGCCGGCGCTCAAGGGCAGCCTGGCCGCCGCGGCCCGGGCGGAGCGCTGATGGCCGAAGGCTTCGCGGCCACCGCGATCGCCTATTTCTGGCGGCCGGAGCTGCCCTATGTGATCGTCATCGCGGCGGCGCTGGCCGCCGCCGGTTGGGTATTCCTCGCGGCCGAGCGGCGGGCGGTGAAGAACACGCTCGGCTTCTTCGCGCTGTGCCTGGCCGGCCAGTTCGGCGCCGCGCTGATCGAGGCGCTCGGCTTCGCCGGTGGCGCCGCCTTCACCCACGAGATGTTCCTGGTCGGCTCGGGGCTGGCGCTGATCCGGCTCGCCGGCCTGCTGATCTTCCGGGCGCTGCTGCCGGGGCTGGGCCTGCGGCCCCCGCGCATCCTGGAGGACATCCTGGTGATCCTGGCCTACGTGGCCTGGGGCATGGTGCGCCTGCGCTACGCCGGGCTGGATCTGTCCGGGATCGTCGCCACCTCGGCGGTGATCACGGCGGTGGTGGCCTTCGCCATGCAGGACACGCTGGGCAACATCCTAGGCGGCCTGGCGCTGCAACTGGACAGTTCGGTGGAACTGGGCGACTGGATCCGCGTGGACGACCTGTCCGGCCAGGTGGTCGAGATCCACTGGCGCTACACCGCGGTCGAGACCCGCTCGGGAGAGACCGTGATCATCCCGAACAGCCTGCTGATGAAGACCAAGTTCGTGGTGGTCAGCGGGCCCGGCCAGCCGAGCCCGCGCAGCCGGCGGCAGATCCCGTTCGACGTCGAGTTCGGCGCGGCGCCATCGACGGTCATCGACAAGGTCGAACGCGCCTTCGCCAAGGCCGAGATCCAGAACGTGCTGGCCGATCCGGCGCCGTCCTGCGTGCTCATGGACTTCGGTCCGGGCTACGGTCACTACGTGCTGCGCTACTGGCTGCTGGATCCGCGGCCGGAGGACCTCACCGATTCGAACGTGCGCCTGCACCTCTACGCCGCGCTGCAGCGCGCCGGCATGCGTCTGGCGGTGCCGGAGAGCGCCATGCACGTCACCAAGGAGACCGAGCAGCGCCAGGCGGTGCGCCGCGCCAAGGAGATCGAGCGGCGCCGGGTCGCGCTGCAGAACGTGCGCCTGTTCGCCTCGTTCACCGAGGAGGAGCGTGCGGCGCTGGCCGAGCGCCTGGTCTATGCGCCGTTCGTGCGTGGCGACGTGATCACCCGCCAGGGTGCGGTGTCACACTGGCTCTACCTGCTCGTGGAGGGCGAGGCCGACATCTGGCTGGAGGCGCCCGACCAGCCGCGCCGCCTGCTCACCACCCTGCACAACGGCGACATCTTCGGCGAGATGGGCCTGCTCACCGGGGAGCCGCGCCGCGCCACGGTCACGGCCCGCACCGACGTGCAGTGCTACAGGCTGGACAAGGCGGGTTTCGAGGACATCATCCAGTCCCGCCCGGCGATCGCCGAGGAGGTCTCGCACGTGCTGGCCGAGCGCGAGGCCGAGATCCTCCAGGTCAGGCAGGCGATGGACCAGGAGGCCACCGGCCGCGCGGTGGCCGCCAGTCGGACCACCATCGTGGGGAAGATCCGCAGTTTCTTCGGTCTGAACTGATCCCGCCGCGACCGGGGCCGTGCGGCCGCCCGGTAGAATGCGGCATTCGGTTTTCTTCCCCAGTCCATGCACAGAAGCAAGGCGGCGCGCCACCGCGCGGCCCGCCACCCGGCGGCGCGGGCGCGGCGCGGCGGCCTCCGGCCCGGGACGTCCCCGAAGCGGGGGCGGGCGGCTGCGGCCGCGTT
>DATMWM010000305.1:0-9648 GCA_035562535.1 Rhodocyclaceae bacterium
GCCGATGTAGGTGGCTTCCATCGGGTCGTTGGTCAGCGGCTTGTCCTTGTGGCCGGGGATGTTCTTGGCCTTGGCGTAGTCGCTCCACTTCTTGATGAACTCGGTGTTCGCCGGCGACTTGATGGACATGAAGTAGTTCCACGCCGCCAGGTGGCCGACCAGCGGCTTGGTGTCGACGCCGCGCAGCTCTTCCTCGCCCACGGAGAATGCGACGACCGGCACGTCCGTCGCCTTGAGGCCCTGGTTGCCCAGCTCCTTGTAGAAAGGCACGTTGGAGTCGCCGTTGATGGTGGAGATGACCGCGGTCTTGCCGCCCGCGGAGAACTTCTTGATGTTGGCGACGATGGTCTGGTAGTCGCTGTGGCCGAAGGGGGTGTAGACCTCCTCGATGTCCTTGTCCGCAACGCCCTTGCTCTTGAGGAAGGCGCGCAGGATCTTGTTGGTGGTGCGTGGATAGACGTAGTCGGTGCCGAGCAGGAAGAAGCGCTTGGCGCCGCCGCCGTCCTTGCTCATCAGGTACTCGACCGCCGGGATCGCCTGCTGGTTCGGCGCGGCGCCGGTGTAGAAGACGTTCTTCTCGAGCTCCTCGCCCTCGTACTGCACCGGGTAGAAGAGCAGGCCGTTGGTCTCCTTGAACACCGGCAGCACAGACTTGCGCGACACCGAGGTCCAGCAGCCGAAGACCACTGCCACCTTGTCCTTGGTGATCAGCTGGCGGGCCTTCTCGGCGAACAGCGGCCAGTTCGAGGCCGGGTCGACGACGACCGGTTCCAGCTTCTTGCCCATCACGCCGCCCTGGGCGTTGATCTCCTCGATGGTCATGAGCGCCACGTTCTTCAGGGCGGTCTCGGAGATCGCCATGGTGCCGGAGAGCGAATGGAGGATGCCGACCTTGATCGTGTCGGCGGCCTGGGCCTGGGAGATCATCCCGATGGCGGCAAGCGAGGAGGAGAGGGCGAGCGCCTTTACGAAGGACCTGCGTTTCATGTACGACCCCTTATTCGATGATGGCGGAATTGCGCGGCGCAGGCCCGCCGCGGAGCAGGTCTGCACCCTGGCCTTTAGCGAGGACCGTGCCACGCTCCGGGGCGCCGCGCGGAACGGACTGGCGCACGGCCGGGGTGCGCGCCCGATCTGGCCGGAAAAGGAAGCCGATTCAGCGGCTTCGGTGCGAAGGCCGGATCTGCCGCGAACGTCGCGCAGGGCGGCGGGCGGGCAGCAGGGCGCGTCCTTGGTGCGCGGTTGCCCGCCGCGATCACCATGTTGGTGCGCGGCGGGCGGGCGCGTTCAGGTGAGCTCGGGGAAGCGCTCCAGCCACATCCAGGCGGTGGCCAGCATCACCACGATCAGCAGCGTCCAGGTGCCGGTGACATAGCAGCAGGCGGCCGGCACGACGAGTTCTGCGGCCCGGTCGAACAGGCCGCCCGAGGCGAACCAGGCGCCGGTCAGCAGCAGCCACTTCAGCATGAAGCCGGGAAGGTGGATGCGCATCGCCCGGTTGTGGCGGTAGTTCTGCTGGCGTTCGAGCGTGGAGCCGCGCGTGACGTCGCGGAAATACTGGAAGGGCCAGAGGTAGCGGTAGAGCAGCCGCCAGAACGGCTCGTCGTGGCGGGGCTGCGGCCGCGCGCCGGGGGTCGGGGTCATGGTTGGTCTCTCCTCCGCCATGCCGCCTCTTGGAACTCGCGGGCGGCTGGACTGCGCCAATATAGCGAAGCCGGAGGAAGCGGGGAATAGGCTCGGACGGTGGATTACGCGCCTTCGGCGCTAATCCACCCTACGCCGCTGGTCGCGGTTCGTAGGGTGGGATAGGCCGCGAAGCGGCCGTATCCCACCGCCCCCGGCGAATTCCCTCGCCGGCCCCGAAAAGCGGAACGGGGGCTTTCGCCCCCGTTCGGTGTGCCGCGCTGCGCTGCCGCTTACTGGATCTTGGCCGCCTTGCGCAGTTCCATGATCTGGTTCTGCACCTGCTGCTGCTGCATGCGCTGGGCCAGCCCGGGCTTCGCTTCGTCGAAGGTCGGCAGCTTCATGTCGCGCACGTCTTCCAGCAGGATGACGTGGTAGCCGAAGTCGCTCTTCACCGGCTTCTCGGTGTACTTGCCCTTCTGCAGACCGGTGAGCGCGTCGGCGAACGGCTTGACGTAGTTGGCGGGCGCGGCCCAGCCCAGATCGCCGCCCTTGTCCTTGGAGCCCGGATCCTTGGACTGCTTGGCCAGGTCCTCGATCTTCTCGCCCTTCTTCATCTTCTCGATGATGACGACGGCGTCCTCTTCCTTGTCGACCAGGACGTGGCGCGCCTTGTATTCCTTGCTGCCCATCTGCTTGACGATCTCGTCGTATTCCTTCTTGAGCTGCTCGTCGGAGATCGGGTGGGTCTTCACGTAGTCCTGCAGGTAGGCGCTGATCAGCACGCTCTGGCGAGCGAGGTCCATCTGCGCCGCGATGTCCGGCTTCTTGTCCAGACCCTTCTTCGTCGCTTCCTGGCTGAGCAGCTCGCGGCGGATCAGCTCTTCCTTGATCTGCTTCTTCAGATCGTCGGATTCGGCGGTGCCCTGCGCCTTCTGCTGGGCGAGCAGTGTGTCGAATCGGCTCTGCGGGATCGCCTTGCCATTGACCGTCGCGACGGGCTTGCCGGCGCCGGCCTTGGAGTCCTGGGCCATCACCGCCGCGGAGGGCAGGGCCAGGGCGAGCATCAAGAGGAGAATTCGGCTGGGATTGCGTTTCATCAGACTTCCTTGTATGTGAGTGTGATCAGACTTCCTCGGGGGCCTGGGCGCGTATGCTCAGGGCATGGACGTCCCGGCGCATCAGTTCCGCGAGCGCATCATATACCAAACGGTGCCGCTCCACGGTATTTTTTCCAGAAAAATCGGGACTTACGATATGCAGGCGGTAATGGCCGCCGCCGCTTTTCGCCCCTTCGTGGCCGGCGTGGCGGTGGCTCTCGTCCTCGATCTCGACCACGCTCGGGCGCAGCGCGGCGAGCCGCTCGCGCATGATGCGCGCGGTTTCCGCGCTCATGGCAGCACGCGCTTGAAGGGCCGGGCCTGCGCTTTCGCGAACACGCCCTGCTCGACGTAGGGGTCGGCGTCCAGCCAGGCCTGGGCGTCCTCCAGCGAGGCGAACTCGGCCACGATCAGGCTCCCGGTGAATCCCGCCGGCCCCGGGTCGGGCGAGTCGATCGCCGGGAACGGGCCGGCAAGCACCAGCCGACCTTCCGCCTGCAGCTTGCGGATGCGTTCGAGATGGGCGGGCCGGGCCGCCAGGCGCTTTTCCAGGCTGCCTGGGGCGTCCTCGCCGATCAGCGCGTAGAGCATCACTTCTCCTCCTCGATGTACTTGGACAGGAACAGTCCCTGGCCGACGACGAAGGCGAGCATCAGCCCCATGCCGCCGAACAGCTTGAAATTGACCCAGGCGTCGGTGGAGAAATTGAAGGCCACCACCAGGTTCGCCACGCCCATGAAGGCGAAGAACGCGATCCACGCCATGTTCAGCCGGCCCCACACCGGCTCCGGGAGCGTGAGCTGCACCTCGAGCAGGGAGCGGATCAGGTTCTTGCGGAACAGCGTGGCCGACACCAGCAGCGAGGCGCCGAACAGCCAGTAGAGCACCGTGGGTTTCCACTTGATGAAGGTCTCGTCGCGCAGGAACAGCGTGGCGCCGCCGAACACGACGATGATGCCCAGGCTGATCCAGAGCATCTTGTCCACCTTGCGCCCGCGCAGCATCAGGTAGCCGACCTGGGCGAAGGTGGCCAGGATCGCGGTGATCGTCGCGAGCAGGATCGGCGCCTGGCCGGCCGCCACCGCGCCGCCTGCGCCCAGCCCGCCGAGCAGGCTGGAGGCGATCCCGGTCGCGGCTTCGGGCCGGCCCTCGGCGACCTTGAAGGCGGCGAAGAACAGGATGACCGGGAAGAGATCGAAGAGGAATTTCATGGGCGCGCGATTATATCGGCCCGCCCGGACGCCGTCGAACCGGCGCCCGGCCGCGGAGCCGCATCCGGAACTACCGGGAGTCCTTGTCGAGCTTCAGCGAAGCGGAGTTGATGCAGTAGCGCAGGCCGGTAGGCGCCGGCCCGTCCGGGAAGACGTGGCCCAGGTGCGCGCCGCACTGGCTGCAATGCACCTCGGTGCGGCGCATGAACAGGCTGCGGTCCTCCTCGGTGCCGACGTTCGCCGGCTGCGCCGGCTGCGAGAAGCTCGGCCAGCCCGTGCCCGAGTCGAACTTGGTCTCCGAGGAAAACAGCTCCGCCCCGCAGCACGCGCAGCGATAGGTCCCGCTGTCGTGGCAGTCCCAGTACTCGCCGGTGAAGGCGCGCTCGGTGCCCTTGCGGCGGGTCACCTCGTACTGCTGCGGGGTCAGCTCGGCGCGCCACTGCGCGTCGGTCTTGGCGATCTTGGTCATGGCTGGATTCTGGAAGCGCAACGGCGGACACCCTTCCGAGCGTCCGCCGCGCGTAAAGTTCCAGCCTCAGCAGGCGGTGTAGCCGCCGTCTATCACCAGTTCGGCGCCGGTGATGAACTTCGCCTCGTCGGAGACCAGGAAGATCACGCCGTTGGCCACGTCCTGCGGCTCGCCGAGGTGGCCGAGCGGATGCTGCGAGGCCATGGCATTGCGCGCCATGTCCGGCGCCACGCCGATCTCGGACATGACCTCCTCGTCGCTCTCGTTCCAGATGAAGCCCGGGAGCACCGAATTCACCCTGATGCCTTCCTGGCCGTAGGCGAGCGCGTCGGTCTTGCTCATGATCCGCACGGCCCCCTTGGAGGCGTGGAACGGCGCCAGGTGCGGCGAGCTGACCATGCCGTAGATCGACGAGACATTGACGATGCTGCCGGCGCCGGCGTGGCGCATGTGCGGGATGGCGTGCTTGGTGCAGAACAGCACCCCCTTCACGTTGACCGCCATCACCGAGTCCCACTGAGCCTCGGTGACCGTGTCGGTGGAGTTGTCCGGCCCGCCGATGTTCGCGTTGTTCACCAGGATGTCGAGCCGCCCGAAATGCGCGACCACCTCCTTGAACACGCGGTCCACGTCCGCCTCCTGGGACACGTCGAGCTGCCAGTAGGCGGCGTTGCCGCCGGCCTTGCGGATCTCGGCGACCACCGCCTCGCCCGCGGCATCCTCGACGTCGATGATCGCCACCGCCGCCCCTTCCCGTGCCAGCGTCAGGCTGATGGTCCGGCCAACCCGCTGGGCTCCGCCGGTGACGATGGCGACCTTGCCTTGCACGCGATTCATGGATTTCCTCCCTGTGAGAACTTGGCGCCGCGCCCGACCGTGTTCCGGCGCGGCAACATGATGATTCGGTCGAAGTCGCTACGCGCTTCAGTGCAGGTGGATCGGCCTGGGCTCGTCCTGGTCCGGCAACTCGGCGTGCTCGGTTTCGCCTTCCGGGTTCGGGTAGAGCGGTGCGCCGCAGTCGTCGCAGTACTCCAGCGGGAAGCGGTGGTCCAGCGCAGTCACGTCCTTCACGCCGAACTCCTGGAGCGTGGCCTCGATCTGGGCAGCGACCTCCGTGCCCTCGTCCTCGGCGTCGAGCAGCGGCCAGACCACGCCGTGGACCACGTCAGGCCGGTCGCGCAGCGTGAAGCCGATGCGGTACTCTTCCAGCCGATTGTCATAAAAGGGCGCGACGATCGCGCGCAGTCCGGCGGGCTGCACGTTCAGCGTGGTCTCCAGGAAGGAGATCGAGGCGCGCACCGAGTACGGCCGGGCGTGGCGGTCGGCCTCGCGGCAGGCGGCGTGGTAGGCGTCCGGCAGGAGCAGCTCGATCGCGCAGCCGGTGAGCAGCGGCTGCACGCAGGCGCCGCCCTGGGTGCGCCACTGCGAGGCCGCGGTCTCCCGCGAGCCGTCGGGCTCCTGCCAGCGGAACAGCGCGCCGCCCCGCGGGGCGGCGATCACCCCGACCAGGTAGCGCATGTCGGACAGGAACTGGGTGGTCTCGGGCAGGTCCTGCGGGTCCAGGTGCAGGTCGCGGCCCGCCACGGCGGCGTCGGCCAGCTGGGTCGAGAAGCCGAAGGTTTCCACGTAGCTGCGCGGAAGCTGGTCCGGGCTGAACAGGAAATCGGCCAGCGCCAGCCGCGTTCCGGTGGCCAGGGCGTGGGCGCGCAGCTGGACCTTGGCGTTGGCCAGGATGTCCGCCGGGATCGGCCCCGCGGGGATCGAATAGCGCGACCAGGCCAGCACCGGCGCGGCGATCAGCAGCGTGTCCCACTCGGCCCCGTCGCCCGAGGCGCGTATGCCCTCGATGCGGGATTCCACCAGGTCGGCCAGCTCGTCGTAGGCGCGCGCGTTGGTGCGGGACAGGTGGTCCAGCGCCGCATCCAGCACCTCCTCCGCGCCGGTCTGCAGCAGCCTGTCCAGTTCGCCCGACAGGCGCTCGTCCCAGAAGCGGTCCTCGATGCGGCTGCCGGAACGGCTCAGGCCGGTGGCCAGCCAGATCATCTGCTCCGCCTCGCGTCCCAGCCGGCCGCGCGCCCCGAATCTCGTTCTCTTCATCAACATTGCCCGGAAAAGCCGGCATTTTAACCCGGCCGGCGCCGCAATCGCGGTTCATCGCACGTTGCGGAAAAACGCCTTCGGATAGGGCAGTCCGAGCCGGTCCAGGGCGAGGATCAGCGCCACCCGCCCCAGGCTGCGCCAAACGCCCATGCGCACGAACTTGCGCGGATCGGAGCGCACGCTCAGGTCGAGGAAGACCGGCTGGCGCATCCGCAGCAGCCGCTCGCTCAGCGCGATGTCCTCCATCAGTCGGTCCGGAAAGCCGCCGGCCCGCTCGAACAGGCGGCGGCCGACGAACATCGCCTGATCGCCGTAGAACGCGCCGGTCAGCCCGCAGCGCAGGTTGTGCAGGCGGGAGACCAGCCGCAGCCGCCAGTCGTTCGGGTCGAACAGGTGCCGGAAGCCGCCCCAGACCTCCGGCTGCGCCTCCGCCAGCCGGGTTAGCCGGGCGATCGCGCCGGCGGGCAGCCGGCCGTCCGCGTGCAGGAACAGCAGCAACCCGCCGCGCGCCGCCGCCGCCCCGGCGTTCATCTGGCTGGCGCGGCCGCGCGGCGCCTCGATCACGCGCACCGCCGGATGGCGGGCGAGCGCCGCGCGGCTCGCGTCCCGGCTGCCGCCATCCACCGCGATCGCCTCGAAGCGGCCCTCCTGCGCGAACAGCGCCTCCAGCGTGCCGGGCAGGGCCCGCTCCTCGTCCAGGAACGGGATGACCACCGAAACCGGAGCCGCCGGATCAGGCGCTCGCATAGCCCTCGGTGAACCGCGCGACGAAGGCCCGGTCAATGCGGTCCTTCCAGGTCCATACCCAGCGCCCCTGCCACGAAAACGGCCCCCAGAGCCCGACCGCGTGCGTTCCGCCGGTGCCGATCAGCGCCAGTGCGCGCCGCTGCGGCCGGTAGGGCGCGAGCGGGCGCCCCTCGAGCGCGGCGCGCAGGTTGGCGGCCAGCGGCGGCCCGGCCCGCACGGCATAGACGCCGGACTTGGGCCGCGGCTCGCCGTCCATGCTGGCGACGTCGCCGGCGGCGAAGATGCCGGGATGCGAGGTCGATTGCAGATGACGGTCGACCCGGATGAAGCCGCGGGCGTCGCAGGCCAGGCCGGAGGCGCGCGGCCATTCGGGCGGGCTGCTGCCGGTGGCCCAGACGACGAAATCGGCCTCGACCGCCCCACCGTCGGCGAGCACGACCCGCTTTGGCTCGATCCGGGCCGCCGGGCTGCCGGTCCGGACCGCGATGCCCTTGGCGTCGAAGCAGCTTCGGATGCGCCGGCGCACCCCGGCGGGAAAGCCGGGCAGGATGGTCGGGGCGTCGCTGATCAGCGTGCAGCGCGCCGCGCGCAGGTTCAGGGTGTCCAGCCGGTGGTGCATGGCCATGATCAGCTCGCAGCCGGCGGCGCCGGCGCCGACCACCGCGATGCGCGGCGCGCTGCCCTCGCGCAGCCGGAAGAACAGCGATTCCCAGCCGGTGACGAAGCGCTCGATCGGCTTGACCGGATGGGCGTGCTCCTCGACCCCGGCGACGCCGAAGCGGCCGGGCGTGGAGCCGCTGTCGATCGAGATCGCGTCGCCCGCGAGGTCGGAGCCGTCCTCGCAAAACACCAGCCGGCGCTGCGGGTCCAGCGCCACGGCCCGGGTTTCGCGCCAGGTGGCGCCGCAGGCGCGGGCGAGCGGCGCCAGGTCCACGCAGCCCTGCTCGTAGCGGTAGTGGCCGGCGATCACGCCGGGCATCATCCCCGAGTAGGGCGCCAGCCGCACCGGGCTGACCAGTTCGATCTCCAGACCGTCGAGCGGCGCCCTGGCGAACGCCTCCAGCACGAACAGGTGGGCGTGGCCGCCGCCGACCAGGATCAGCCTGCGCCGGCTCATGCCGCGCTTTCCGGTCCGGAGCCGACGGCAGACTGCGTGCGCGCCGCGCGCTCGAAGCAGTTGTGCGCGTAGGGATCACGACCGCGCAGGAGCTGGACCAGACTCGATCCGGCGTAGAGCGGGAAGAACAGCGCGCCCCAGCGCTCGTACTGGCGCACATGCACCTGCTCGTGCGGGCGCAGCGCGTCCAGCGTTGCCGCATCGGCGCCGAGGATCATGTGGCCGAGGGTGATCGCGCCGAAGCGCGATGCCCCGGGCAGGCGCGCGATCCAGCCGGGCAGCCGGCCGCCGCCGACCTCGAGCGCGCCGCCGGCCAGCCGAAGGCGCGCGCCCAGGGCCAGCGCCGGGGCGGCCAGCGCCAGCCCGACCAGGGTGGCCGGCGCGGCCCAGACGATGCGAAGCAGGCGCCGCGCGCGATTTCCTGCGCGTGCCATTGGCAGGTCGGACAGGGCGTTCAGCAGTTGTCTTTCACCGCGGCGGTCGCGCCGTTGGCCTTGACCGAGGCGATGCCGCCGTCGCGCGCCTGCACCGAGGCATACATCTGGCTCGTGCCGATGACCTGGTGATTGGCCGCCTTGAGATTGAAGTAGAACTTGCCGTTGCTCGACTCCTTCCTCTCGTAGCGCTCGTCGGCCGCGCAATTGGCCTGCACCGAGGCGATGCCGTTCTCCGCGGAGGCCTTGGTCTTGTACAGCTCGCTGGTGAGAATGGTCTCGCCGTTGTCCGATTTCAGGACGAACCGGTATTGACCGTCGCTGCTCTTGCCCAATTCGAACGTGCCAGCCATCTTCCCCTCCTCGTCGTTGCGTTGCGAATGGTGCCCGCGGCGCCGGGTGAAACCTCAATCCCGGACCGGCGAAACCGTGGCCGCACCGGTCGCCATGTCTATCTCGAAGCGCAGTTCGCAGTACTCGTTCTGCGGTTCGACCGGTGTCGGGTCGTCGGCACAACTGCAGCCGGCGACGATGCCGGAGAAGAAGACGCCGACCACGGCCCGGATGATTCCGTCCTGCTCCGACACGCCGAGCACCATCGCCTGGAAACCCTCGCCGAGCGCGTAGCTGGTCGCGGACAGCGCCTGCTGCAGCGGCAGCAGCCCCGGATCGAGCCGCTCGATCTCGCGCTTGAGCACGTCGCGGAAAGCGGGCGTGCTCCATGCCGCGACCGAATCGGGCAGGCGGATGGCGGCGGCTGCTTGGTCGTTCATCTGCGGCATTATCGGCGAATCGCCGAACGGGCGCACCGACTCGACGCGGCCCTTCGGCACGTTTTTCCGGTGCA
>DATMWM010000306.1:0-3065 GCA_035562535.1 Rhodocyclaceae bacterium
GCGTGGGCGCGTCCGGGCCGAAGACGTTCGCGTCGAGCGGGAGATCCGCCATGCTGTTCGGGATGACCCGCAGCGGGCTCTTGCCCGCCGCCATGCGCACGGTCAGAAAGGGATTGTCGATCCGCACGGTGTTCGAGCCGACCATGATCGCGTCGCACTCGGCGCGGCTGCGGTGCAGCAGCGCCTCCGCCTCGCGGTCCATGTGCCGGGTCAGTATCTTGCTGGATGCGCCGCGCCGCAGCGTGAGCTTGCCGTCCGCGGTGATTTCGGACATCAGCAGTCCGTGTGGTCTCGAGTCGAAGGCCGGCATGGTCGTTCCCTTGCGCATGGAATAATCGGGGCGCCTCGAAGATGGCCGTCGCCAGCCGGGACGTGATGCCCACAGCATACCTGCGGCGGGTTCCGCGGCCTGTGTTCCGCTCCGGATTCGACCTGCCGGGTGTAAGGTTTGGGCCGGCAACCCGAACGGCGTTGATCCGGCATTTCCGCCCCGACGCCGCCATCCCCCGCGAGGTCGAGCCGTGAATATTACATCCCTGCGCCACCGGTTCGCGCGCCTGATCGACGCGCTGGCCACCCCGTTCGTGAAGTCGGGCCTGTCGCCGAACCAGATCACGCTGCTCGCCCTGGCCGCCGGCACGCTTGGCGCCTGGTTCTACCTGCGGCAGTCGTTCGTGGCCGGAAGCCTGATGCTGCTGCTGTCCGCGGTGCTCGACCTGGTGGACGGCGCCGTGGCGCGGCGCACCGGCAGGCAGACGCGCTTCGGCGCCGTAATCGACTGGATCGTCGACAAGTACGTGGATGCGCTGGCGCTGCTCGGCGTCGGGCTCTCGGGTACGCCCATCCTCACCCATGTCCTGGCCGCGGACCCGCGGGTCGATTTCGCCGTCGCCGGGTTCGCCGTCCTCGGTTCGTTCATGAACACCTTCATCAAACCGGTGACCTATGCCGAGATCGGCTACGAAGAAAAGTCCTCCGGAAAGATCGGCGACCCGCTGGAAGGCGTCGGATTCTTCGGCCGGCCGGAGACCCTGACCGTCCTGATCGGCGGCGGCCTGACCGGCCTGATCTGGCTGGCCGTGCCGGTGATCGCGGTCTGCACGAATCTTTCGGCGCTGCAGCGCATCGCCTGGCTGTACCGCCGGTATTCCTGAGCGGGTTCCGCCGCGCCCCGGCGCGCATCCGCGGGCCGCGGTCGGGCCGCTTCCGCGGCCGGCCGCTTCGTAGTACGCTGGCGATCCCCGCCGGCGCAGGGCATGGATCCGCGACCGGCGAGGGTCCGCCGAGGCAGCGCGGTTCCGGTACATCACCGGTCCCGCCGCCGCGCGAACAAGAAGAACACCCCGGCAGTGACAGGAACCCCGATGGACAAGACGTACGTGCTGCTGCGTCGCCTCGCCGGCATGGCCCTGCTTCCGCTCGCTGTGGTGGCGGCCGCGCTGGTGGCCTGCGTGGGCTTTTTCGGCGTGTCCTCGTTCACCGACAGCCTGGCGCTGGTCAGTTGCGCCTCGCTGCTGCTCGCCTTCGGCCTCGGTTCGGCGCTGGCCTGGAAGGCCTTTCATCTGGCCGGCGCGCCCTCGCCGCACGAGTGGGGCGCCCGCATCGGCTTCGGCGTGACCGCCGCCATCGCGCTGCTCGCCGCCCTGCACCTGTTCAGGCCGCTGGACGTGCCGGCCAAGCATTCGGCGCCGCGGGCGGACACGCGCTACTGGTCGCTCGCCACCGGATCTCGCATCGCCTACACCCATTTTCCCGGCACCGGGATGCGGCGCGGCGAGACCATCGTCTTCCTGCACGGCGGCCCGGGCGCACCCCTGCGCGACACCGAGTACGCATTCTTCGAACGCTTCGCCGGCCAGGGCTACGACGTCTATCTCTACGAACAGGTCGGCACAGGCAAGTCGGCGCCGCCGGCCGACCTGCTCGACTACTCGGTGCGGCGCAACGTCGACGACCTCGAGGCGATCCGGCGCCAGATCGGCGCCGAGCGGCTGATCCTGGTGGGCCAATCGTGGGGCGCGGCGCTGGCGGCGAACTACCTGGCCGCCTATCCCGACCGCGTCGCCCGGCTGATCCTGCCCTCCCCCGGGCCGATGATGAACACCGCGGCGGTGAAGCCGGACGGGCGCATGACCGCCGCGGTACGCCCGATCGAGGCCCCGCTGCGGGTCCAGATGGCGCAGTGGCTGGCGGAAATCAACCCGCGCATCGCCGCGAGCTTCGCGCCGCCGGAGGAAATGAACAATTACGCCAACAGCGTCGCGCCGCAGGTCCTGCGGCTGTCCTACTGCGCCGAGGCCGCGGCCAGCGTGCCCGAACTGGACGGCGCCGGGTTCAACTTCTACGCCAACCGGCTCACCCAGTACGACCAGAACGCCCGCCCCGACCTGCGGCCGGCGCTGATGGCGAGCGCCGTGCCCACGCTGGTCATGAAGGGCGAGTGCGACTACGTCCCGTGGTTCGTCGCCTGGGACTACGCCCGCAGCCTGCCGAATTCCCGGATGGTGCTGCTGCGGCGCACCGGCCACCTGCTCTGGGCCGGCCAGCCGGAGCAGTCCTTCCACGTCATGCTGGCCTTCCTCCAGGACCGGCCGGTCCCGGCGGAACACGTGCTCTGAGAAACCGACGGATCCAGCGTCCCATCACAACCGCACCGAGGAGACATCGATGATCCTGCGCAAAGCCCTGCAGTTCGTGGTCCTGCTTGCCGCCCTGTCGACGGGCGGCGCCTTCGCCGCCGATCCGGTGAAGGTGGTCTATCACTTCAGCGACGGCCTGGAGCAGGCGAGCAACGGCCTGCGCAACATCAAGAACCACCTCTCCGCCGACCCGGGCGCCAAGATCGTCGTGGTGGCGCACTTCAAGGGCATCGACTTCCTGCTCGATGGCGCGGAGGACAAGAACAAGAACCCGTACAACGTGGTCGTCGAGGAACTGGCGGACAAGGGCGTCGAGTTCCGCGTCTGCAACTTCACGCTGCAGGGCCGCGGCATCGACAAGAGCAAGCTGCTGCCCCAGTCGAAGATCGTCCCCTCGGGCGTGGCGGAAATCAGCAAGCTGCAGTC
>DATMWM010000307.1:0-2294 GCA_035562535.1 Rhodocyclaceae bacterium
TTCGCGCTGTTCCTGTTCCTGCCGCTGGTCTTCGCCCTCTACTGGGCCGCGGGCCGGCGCCACCGGAACCTGGTGCTGCTCGCGGCCAGCGCCTTCTTCTACGCGTGGGGCGAGCCGCGCTTCTTCCTGGTCGCCATCGCCTCGGCGCTGGCCGACTACGTCATCGGCGCGCGCATCCACGCGCATGCCGGCAGTTCCCGAGCGCGAGCCTGGCTGGCGCTCGGTGTGGTGCTCAACGTCGGCCTGCTCGCCTACTACAAGTACTTCAACTTTTTCGTCGACAACCTGAACCTGGCGCTGACGCAGTGGGGCATGGCGCCGGTCGCCAACCTGGACATCCTGCTGCCGATCGGCGTGTCCTTCATCGTCTTCGAGAAGATCACCTACATCGTCGACCTGTACCGCCGCCGCGGCCACCCGGCCGGCAGCGTGGCGTCCTATATGCTGTACGTGTTCTTCTTCCCGAAGCTGCTGGCCGGGCCGATCATCAAGTACCACGACATCGAGTACCAGATCGAGCGGCGCAGCGTGCATGGCGAGGACTTCGCGGCGGGCCTGACGCGCTTCGTGCTCGGCATGGCCAAGAAGCTGTTCATCGCCGACACCTGCGGCGAGGTGGCCGACGCGGTGTTCGGCCTGCCGCCCGGCCAGGCGAGCACGCAGCAGGCCTGGCTGGGCGCGCTGGCCTTCACCTTCCAGATCTATTTCGACTTCTCGGCCTACTCGGACATGGCGATCGGCCTGGCGCGGATGATGGGCTTCCGCCTGCTGGAGAACTTCCACTACCCGTACACGGCCGCGAGCTTCACCGACTTCTGGCACCGCTGGCACATCTCGCTGTCGTCGTGGATCCGCGAGTACCTCTACATCCCGCTGGGCGGCAACCGGCACGGGCCGCTGCGCACCTACTTCAACCTGTGGGCGAGCTTCCTGCTCTCCGGCCTGTGGCACGGCGCGAGCTGGAACTTCGTCCTGTGGGGCGCCTGGAACGGGCTGTTCCTCACCCTGGACAAGCTGTTCCTGCTGCGCCTGACCAAGGCCGGCCCGCGCATCCTGCCGGTCGCCGCCACCTTCTTCCTGGTGGTCCTCGGCTGGGTGGTGTTCCGCAGCGCGAGTCTCGATCAGACCATGGCGATGCTGCACGCCATGTTCGTGCCGACGGACGAGCGCCACTACCTGTACGTCAAGGCGAACCAGTGGTTCTTCCTCGGGCTGGCGGCGCTGCTGTGCGTCGTGCCCTGGTCCGGCGCCTACCGCCGCCTGGTGGAGCGTTACAAGGCCTGGCGCTGGCGGCTCGCGGTCGAGAACGTGGCGCTCGGCGCGGCTGCCTGGCTGGCGATCGGCAAGGTCTTCGTCGCCGGCTTCAATCCCTTCCTCTATTTCCGCTTCTGAGCATGAGCGGATTCCTGAAACGCCACTGGATGAGCGCGCTGATCGCCGCGTTCCTCGCCGTCTGCATGGTCCTCACCGCGAACAAGCTGGTCAAGCGCATCCGCAAGGGCACCGTCGACGACCCGGGCCTGCACGGCATGTCGGTGCCGCTGGAGCCGGTCGCGTTCACCCTGGACAACTTCCTGAACGGCAGGCTGCAGAAGTACTTCGAGGACCAGCTCGCGAGGTCGGTGCCGGTGCGTCGTCCGGCGATCCGCTCGTTCAACCAGGCGTGGTTCGACCTGTTCGGCAGCAGCTACATGTATTCGGGCACGATCTACAAGGGCAGGGACGGCCAGCTCTTCGAGCGCAACTACCTGGAGTCCTACTGCCTGAACCACTTCGACGCGGCGGCCGAGCGCGGCCGCATCGAGGACTGGGCGGCGAGGCTGGCGCGGCTGCAGCAGTCGATGCGCGCGCTGGGCAAGGCCTTCGTCTATCTGATCACGCCGAACAAGGCGATCCACCTGCCCGAATACCTGCCCCCCGGCTACCGCTGCGAAGGCCCGCGCCGGGCGCGATACGCGATGATGCTGGAGGCGCTCGAACGCAACCGGGTCGAGCACGTCGATGGCTCGAAGATCGTGCTCGGGCTGAAGGCCGGGGCGGGGTTCCCGCAGTTCCCGCGCGGCGGCACCCACTGGACCGCCTACCCGGCGGCGGTGGTGGGCAACGCGCTGATTACCGAGGCCGCGCGGCAGTCGGGCGCGGCGCTGCGGCCGCTGGACTACACCTACCGGCTGGCGGCCGGCCGCAAGGCCTACGACGAGAGCTACACCGACCTGGCGGACCTGCTGAACCTGGTCCGCTACCGCGAGTACGAAACCGAGGCGCTGCCGGCCTGGGAGTTCGGCAGGCAGGAC
>DATMWM010000308.1:0-12791 GCA_035562535.1 Rhodocyclaceae bacterium
GCTCGGCGTCGATTCGCTGATGCTGCTCGAGCTGATGTTCAAGTTCGAGGATCGGTTCGGCCTGGAAATTCCATCGAATCGCGGAAGCCCCCGTACCGTCGGCGAGGTGGTGACCCTCATTGGTGGTCTGCGCGGCGCGCCGCGCTGAGCCATGGCGCGATCCAGGGTGGCGATCACCGGCCTCGGCCTGGTTAGTCCCTATGGGGCGGGGCTGGACGATTTCTTCACCCGCCTGCTGGCGGGCGAGTCCGCAGTCGAGCTTCTGGAAACGGCAGACGAGCCTCGCCCGCTCTCGATCCCGTTCGTCCGCTGCGCCGGATTCGATCCCGATGCGGCGCTCGGCAAACCGCTGGCCGGGATGATGGATCGCTTCGCCCAACTTGCCATGACCGCCGCCTTTGCCGCCTGGGACGATGCGGGACTGGCGCGCGCCGCGGACGACGACGACCGGGAAGGCTGGGGCGTGTGCTGGGGTACCGCCCTGGGCGGCACCCTGGCCTACGAGAGGGGCTACCGCGAACTGTGGCAGCAGGGCCGCGAGCGGCTCTCGCCGCTTACCGTGGTGCTCGGCATGAACAATGCGGCCAACTCGCAAGTCTCGATCCAGTTCGGCCTGGGAGGGCCGAGCATGAGCTACACCGTGGCCTGCGCTTCCTCGGCGATCGCTATCGGCGAGGCATTCCGCCGCATCCGCGGTGGCGAGGCCGAGGTGATGGTCGCCGGGGGATCGGACGTTCCCCAAGCCTACGCGGTCGCCCGCGCCTGGGAGGCCCTGCGCGTGATGGCCCATGCCGACCGCGCCTCCGCCGCCTCGGCCTGCCGGCCGTTCTCGGCCGACCGGCGCGGCCTCGTCCTGGGCGAGGGCGCCGCGGCGCTGGTGCTCGAGGACTGGGAGCATGCGCTCGCGCGCGGCGCGCGCATCCACGGCGAGATCGTCGGCTACGGGACCAACTGCGACCACAGCCACCTGGTACGCCCCGACGTGTCGGGGCAGATCAAGGCAATCCGGATGACGCTCGAAGACGCCGGCCTGGCCGCCGAAGAAATCGACTACGTGAATGCCCACGGCACAGCCACCGCCGAGGGCGACCCGGTCGAGGCCGCGGCGCTCAAGTCCGTCTTCGGCATGCGCGCGGTGCAGCTCCCGGTGAGCGCCACGAAGTCGATGCACGGCCACCAGCTGGGTGCGGCCGGTGCGATCGAGGCAATCGTCACCGTCCTGGCGCTGCGCAAGCGGGCGATCCCGCCCACCGCCAATCTCGACCGGGTCGACCCGGCGTGCACCGGCCTCGATCATGTCACCGTCGCGCGGCACAGGGTCCCGATGCGAGCGGCCCTGTCCAACTCGTTCGCGTTCGGTGGCAGCAATGCCGTGCTTGCCTTTCGCCCTGTCACGCACTAGCCACACGGAACTCGCCATGCCATCGTCCTCCCCATCCGGCGCCGCCGATGCCCTGATCCCGGAAGTCGCCGAACTCATCGTCTCGGCGCTCAACCTCGACATGACGCCGGAGCAGATCGAGGCGGACGCGCCCCTGTTCGGCGAGGGCCTCGGGCTGGATTCCATCGACATTCTCGAGGTTGCGCTGGTGGTCTCCAAGCGCTACGGCTTCCAGCTGCGCTCCGACGACGAGAACAACGTACGCATATTTTCGTCGCTGCGCCAGCTCGCCGCCCACGTCGCCGCGAACCGGACCAAGTGAGGGTTGGCGCATTGACGTTGTTGCGGACCATCGCACTGGCTGCCCTGGCGGTGGCCTGGATCGCCGCCGCGCATCTGGGCAGCGCCGGCCTGGCGGATCCCGATCTTTCGGCCGCGGTTGCGCTGGCGCCCGCAGCCGCCGCCGTCCCCCTGCTGCTGTGGCGCGCCGGGAGGCGTGCTGTCGCGGCTGCGGGGACGCTCTGTCTGATCGGGCTGATTGCGGCGGTCTGGCCGGTGCTGCGCGGCAACGTCGCGCTGCTGTATTTCCTGCAGCACCTCGGCATCAATCTCGCGCTCGCGGCGTTGTTCGGCCGCAGCCTGCTCGCCGGGCGCGAGCCCCTGATCAGCCGGATTTCGCGCATGGCCCACCGTGGGGCAATGACCGAGGCGAGGGCCCGCTATACGCGCGGCGTCACGGTTGCCTGGACGGCGTTCTTCCTCGCGAGCGCCGTTCTGTCGGCGGCGCTGTTCCTGTTCGCGCCGCCAGCCGTCTGGTCGGTGTTCGCCAACGTGCTCACCGGTCCGCTGATCGCGATCGCCTATCTGGCCGAGTACGCGGTCCGCTGCCGGACGCTCCCGCCCGAAGACCGCACCCCTTTCGCCGACGCGGTTCGCGCCTACCGCGCGTCGCTGCAATGAGGGGCGGTCGCCCGACATGAATGCGACGCCGCTGGTCGCCGATGCCTCGCTCGACCGGGTGTTCGCCTGGCGCCCGGAGGGGCCGGTTCGGCTCGCCGGGTTTCTCGCCGAAGTGCGGGCGCTTGCCGAACGACTCCCCCCCGGCGGCCAGCTGCTGAACGCATGCCAGGACCGGTACCGCTTCGCCGTCGGCTTCGCCGCCGGGCTCGTCCGCGGCAAGACGAGCCTGCAGCCGTCGTCCGTCGCGCCGGAACTGCTGCGCTCGCTGCGCGCCGGCTACCCCGACCTGGCTTGCCTGTGCGAGCCCGGCTTCGACTGCGTGGAGTTGCCGCGGGTCGAATATCCTAAACTCGATGTGCGGCCCGAGCCCGCCGGCATCCCGGTGATTCCGGACGACCGGCCGGCTGCGTGCCTGTTTACCTCTGGCTCGACCGGAACGCCGGTCCCCCATGTCAAGCGCTGGGGACGCCTGGCGATGAACGGCCGCAGCGAAGCCGAGCGGCTCGGGCTGCTCGCGCGCCCGCATGCGATAGTCGGCACAGTGCCGGTGCAGCACAGCTACGGCTTCGAATCGACCTTCCTGCTCGCGCTGCACGCCGGCTGCCCGTTCTGGTCCGGCCGGCCGTTCTATCCGCAGGACATCGCGGATGCGCTTGCGCGGCTTCCGCGGCCGCGCCTGCTGGTCACTACGCCCCTGCACCTTGCTGCGCTGCTCGCTGCCGGCGTCGAGGTTCCGCCGGTCGACATGATCCTGTCGGCGACGGCGCCGCTGTCCGCCGATCTCGCCGCGCAGGCCGAGGCGAGCCTGTCGGCGCCGCTCTACGAGATCTACGGCGCCACGGAAAGCGGGCAGGTCGCAAGCCGGCGAACCACGGACGGCGCGGCCTGGGATCCGCTTCCCGGGGTGCGGCTTGAGCGGCACGGCGAAACGACGATCGCAGTCGGCGGCCACGTCGAGGGCTGCGTGCCGCTGTCGGACGCGATCGAACTGCTCCCGGACGGCCGCTTCCTGTTGCATGGCCGGCATGCGGACATGGTCAATATCGCCGGCAAGCGCACGTCGTTCGCCTGGCTCAACCAGCAGGCCGCCGCGATCCCGGGGGTGCTGGATGCGGCCTTCTACCTGCCCGAAACCCCGAGTCCGGGACGTGTGGAGCGGCTCTGCGCGTTCGTGGTCGCTCCGGGCATGAACCGGGAGACGCTCCTGGCCGCTCTGCGCAGCCGCATCGATGCCGCGTTCCTCCCGCGGCCCCTGGTGCTGGTCGAACGGCTGCCGCGCAACGGCGTGGGCAAGCTGCCGCGCGAGGGCCTGCAGTCACTCTACGGGGAGACGGTCGGGCGTGGCCGCGGCTGAGTTCGTCTGGATCGTGCCCGCGAACCATCCGGCGCTGGCAGGGCACTTCCCGGGGCAGCCGATCGTTCCCGGCGCCCTGCTGCTCGACCGGGCGATCGCGTTCGCGGCAACGCTGGCCGGCGCGGGCACGGGCTCCTGGCGGATCAACACGGCAAAATTCCTCGCCCCGGCCGGGCCCGGCGCCGAGCTCGTGTTTGCCTACTCTGCGGCCGCGGGCGGCGCGTTGAACTTCACGGTGCGTGCCGCGGGGGGCATCGTCGCCTCCGGCAGCCTGACGCCGCCCGGGCCATGAACCAGCAGGCGCCGGCGCGCGCCGGCTGGATGCTCGCGCAGGAGAAGAGCAATCTGCGCATCCTGCGGCTGATGGTCTGGATATCGCTTAGGCTGGGTCGCCGCGCCAGCCGGCTGGTGCTGGCCGGAATCGCGGCGTACTACCTGCTGTTCGCCGGCCGGGCGCGCCGCGCGAGCCGGCAGTACCTCAGTCGCGCGCTCGGCCGCCCCGCCGCACTGGCGGACGTCTATCGGCATCTGTTCGCTTTTGCGAGCACCATCCACGACAGGGTGTACCTGCTGAACGATCGCTTCGATCTCTTCGACATCGAGGTGGTCGGCGGCGAGCAGCTGCTCGACGCGCTGCGCCGCCGGCCCGGAGTCCTGATGATCGGCGCGCACCTCGGCAGCTTCGAGGTCTTGCGCGCGGTCGGCCGGAGCCTGGCCGGACTGAAGGTGGCGATGATGATGTACGAGGAAAATGCCAGGAAGATCAACGCGACGCTCGAGGCCATCCACCCCTCCGCCGGGCAGGACATCATCCCGCTCGGACGCGTGGACTCGATGCTGCAGGCGCGCGACCGGCTCGATCGGGGTTATCTGGTCGGCATGCTTGCCGACCGCCGGCTCGGAGAAGATGCGACCGTGGATCGCGATTTCCTCGGCGCGCCGGCAGCTTTCCCGCTCGGGCCTTTCCGGCTGGCGGCGATGCTGCGGCGGCCTGTCTTCTTCATGACCGGCCTGTACCTGGGCGGCAACCGCTACCGGGTGCAGTTCGAGCAGATCGCGGACTTCTCCGAACTGCCCGGGTCGGGGCGGGATGCCGCCGTGCTGGCCGCGCAGTCCGCCTACGTTGAGCGCCTCGACCGCTACTGCCGGCAGGCGCCCTACAACTGGTTCAACTTCTTCGACGTATGGCGGCGATGAAAGCGCTTCGCCCGGTCGTCCTCGTCCTGGCAGCCTCGCTCGCCGGTCCCGCGCCGGCTGCCTTCGACGTCGACGACCTGATGCGGGGTCTCGCCCAGCGCAAGGGCGGACGCGCGACGTTCGTCGAGACCCGCCATCTCGCGCTGCTGGACAAGCCGCTCGTGGCCACCGGTGAGCTCAGCTATGCCGCGCCCGACCGCCTCGAGAAGCGCACCCGCACGCCCAGGCCCGAGGTCATGGTGCTCGACAGGGACAGGCTGACCATCGAGCGCGAGCAAAAGAAATTCACCCTCGATCTGGGCCAGTACCCCGAGGCGCGGGCGTTCGTCGAGAGCATCCGCAGCATCCTTGCCGGCGACCGGCGGGCGCTGGAAAAGAGCTACCTGTTGCACGTTTCCGGCGGACCGGACGCCTGGGAGCTGGTGTTGCTGCCGGGCGACGAGAAGATTGCCAGCTTCGTCGTGCGAATCACGGTAGCGGGGCGCGGCAGCCAGGTCCGCAGCGTCGAGTACAGGCAGGCCGACGGCGACCGGTCGGTGATGATCATCGAGCCGATCGAGGCGCGGTGATGACCGGCGCAGGCCGCGGCTTCCTGCTCTGGCTGCTGGCGATGTCGCTCGGCGGCGCGGTGGTCTGGAACGCCCGTTTCGTCAACGACCTGTCGTTCTTTCTGCCGACCGAGCCGACCGCCGAGCAGCGGGTGCTGGTCGATCAGCTCAGGGACAGCGTCGTGTCGAGGCTGCTCATGGTGGCGATCGAGGGTGCGGATTCCGCCGCGCGCGCCGCCGTATCCCGGGACCTGCGCACGAGGCTGGCGAAGATGCCGGAGTTCGCGTCGGTGCGCAACGGCGAGACCGGCAGCCTCGATGCGGAACGGGAGTTCCTGTTCGCGCACCGCTACCTGCTGAGCCCGGCGGTCGGTGCCGAGCGTTTCTCGGTCGAAGGTCTCAGGGCAGCCATAGGCAACAGCGTCGAGCTGCTCGGATCGCCTGCGGGCATGCTGGTCAAGCCGCTGATTCCGCGTGACCCCACCGGCGAGCTGCTGGAACTGCTAGCCGGCCTGAGCGCCGGTGCGCGGCCGGCCATGCGCGACGGCGTGTGGGTTTCGCCGGACGGCGGGCGCGCGCTGCTGCTGCTCGAGCCGCACGCACTTGGCTCCGACACCGATGCCCAGGAGGCGGCGATGGGGTTGGTCCAGCAGGCCTTCTGGGAGTCCGTGCGCGCGGCGAATGCGACGGATGCCCGGCTCGTGCTCTCCGGTCCCGGCGTGTTCGCGGTCAATTCGCGCGCGACGGTCAAGAGCGACGTCGGTCGGCTCTCCGCAATCTCCGCCGTGGGCATCGTGGCGCTGCTCTACGCCTTCTTCCGCTCGGCCCGCCTGATTGCGTTCGGCCTGATTCCGGTGCTCTCGGGCGCGCTGGCCGGAATCGTCGCCGTCGCCCTGGTCTTCGGCAGCGTGTTCGGCATCACCGTCGGTTTCGGCTCGGCTTTGATCGGCGAGGCGGTCGACTACTCGATCTACTATTTCGTTCAGTCGGCGCCGCTCGGTGCGCAGGCGTGGCGGGAGCGGTTCTGGCCGACGATCCGGCTAGGCATGCTCACCTCCGTGGCCGGCTTCGGCGTCCTCGTGTTCTCCGGCTTTCCCGGCCTTGCCCAGCTCGGGCTCTACGCCGTTTCCGGTCTGGTGGTCGCGGCGCTGGTCACGCGCTTCCTGCTTCCGGCGCTGGCCGGCGCACGGATCGCGACGCGCGACCTGTCGCCGGTCGGACGCCGGCTCGGCCGGTTCGTCGCGGTCCTGCAAAGCGCGAGGTGGCCGGCCGCGGCGGTCGCTGTGGCAGCGGGCGCGTATCTCGCGCTCGTGCCGGGCCGGCTGTGGCAGCCGGACCTGTCGGTGCTGAGCACGATCGGCCCGGAGGATGCGGCCGTGGATCGCGCGCTGCGCGAGGACCTCGGCGCGCCGGACTCGCGTTTCCTGGTCGTCGTGCATGCGGCCGACAGGGAAGCGGCACTGCAGGCAGCCGAGCGCGTGGGCGGGGTGCTCGACCGGATGGTGGAGCAGGGCGCGATCGGCGGCTACGAGACGCCGACGCGGTTCCTGCCCAGCCGAGCGGCCCAGGCGCAGCGCCGGGCCAGCCTGCCCGAAGGCGAGGAGCTCGCGCGGCGGCTCGAACTGGCGCTCGCCGACTCGCCCCTGTCGCCGCGCAGGCTCAGCGGTTTCCTTGAGGACGTGGAAGCGGCGCGGCACGCGCCGGACATCGACCGCGAGACGCTTGCCGGCACCGGGCTGGCGCTGGCGGTCGATTCGCTGCTCGCGCAGCGCGCGGGCGGCTGGCAGGTCGTCATGCCGCTGCATCCGCCGGTCGGCGATCGCGAGGGCGTCATCGACACCGGGCTCCTGCGCGCGGCGCTGACCGCAGCCGATGGCGCCATGTTCATCGACATGAAGCAGGAAGCCGACAGGCTCTACGAAGGCTACTTGCGCCAGGCGATCGCCCTGTCGCTCGCCGGCCTGGCCGCGATCGTGGCGCTGCTCGGCCTTTCCCTGCGTTCTGCGCGGCGGGTCGCCGCGATCATGGTGCCGCTGGGTATCTCGGTGGTCCTCGTCGTCGCCGCGCTGCACCTGGCCGGCGAGCGGCTCCACCTCCTGCACCTGGTCGGCATGCTGCTGATCGTCGCGGTGGGGTCGAACTACGCGCTGTTCTTCAACCGGCCGCCTGATCCGGAGGACGCCGCATGGACTACGCTCGCCTCCACCCTGGTCGCCAGCCTGACCACGGCTGTCGGCTTCGGCACCCTGGCGCTGTCCGAGGTGCCGGTCCTCCATGCGGTGGGCATCACGGTCGGCCCGGGTGCCGTGCTCGCCCTGCTGCTCTCGGCGGCCTTCGCGCCGCGCCGGGCATGAGCGTCCCGCACCCGGCCAATCCCGGCGCAGCGCGCGCGCCGGACCTGCTGGTGATGATCCCGGGCGCCGGCATGAAGCCGGGCGACCTGGTCGCGGCCGGCTTCCTGGCTGATGTCTCCTCGCGTGGCCTGGCTCTGGAGGTCCGGATCCTCGACTGCGACGCGATCGGCATGGCAATCCAGGGCGCGGCACCTGCCCCGGCTGCGGCGGCGCTCCAGCAGGCCAGGCGGGAGGGCCACAGGCGGATCTGGCTGGGAGGCATCTCGCTGGGCGGCCTGCTCGCGCTTGCCCAGGCGCTCGACGAACCGGACAGCCTCGACGGTCTGTGCCTAATCGCACCCTATCCGGGCAGCCGGCCGACCCTGGCCGCGATCGAGCGCGCCGGCGGTCTCGCCGCGTGGCGGCCGACTCCGGATCAGCTCGACGATTCGGAGTTCCGCGTCTGGAACTGGCTGCGGCGCCCGCCCGCAAGCCTGCCGGTGTTCGTCGGCTGGGGCGGCCAGGACAGGTTCGCGCAGGCGATCGAGCAGCTTGCCGGCTGCTTTCCGCCCCGGGACCGCTGCATGGTCGGCGGCGGGCACGATTGGGCGACGTGGCGCACGCTCTGGCAGCGGTTTCTCGACAGCGGCCACTTTGCCTCGCAGGTTCGCACGGCTCATCCGATCACCGCCCGGGGCGCGTAGGAGCATGCAAATGTCCTGGAAACCGGCTCCGGCGATCAAGTGGTCCGCGGCCCTGCACGCGGTGGCCGCGGCAGGAGTCGCCTTCGCTCCGGGCGCCTGGCCCTGGGCGCTCGGCGCGGTTGCGGCCGACCACCTGCTCCTCACCGCCGCCGGCCTGTGGCCGCGCTCCACCGTGCTCGGGCCGAACCTCGTGCGCCTGCCCGAAGCCGCGGCCGCGCGCCGCGAGATTGCGCTGACCATCGACGACGGCCCCGACCCCGATGTCACGCCGGCGGTGCTGGACATGCTGGACGCGGCAGGGGCGAAAGCGAGTTTCTTCTGCATCGGCGCGCGTGCCCGCCGGCATCCCGGCCTGTGCCGCGAGATCGTCGCGCGCGGGCATCGCGTGGAGAACCACGGCGATTCCCACTCGAAGGCTTTCGCAGCCTTCGGGCCCGGGCGGCTGCGTGCGGACATCGCCGCCGCCCAGGCCGCGCTGCACGAGATCACCGGCCAGGCTCCGCGCTTCTTCCGCCCGACCGCCGGCTTGCGCAGCCCGTTGCTCGACCCGGTACTCTCGCGGCTCGGCCTGCGGCTGGCGGCCTGGACGCGCCGGGGCTTCGACACGCAGGATCGCGACGCGACGCGCGTCTACGAGCGGCTTGCGCGCGGCCTCGCGCCCGGCGACATCCTCCTGCTGCACGACGGCAACGCGGTGCGCGCGCCGTCCGGCCGGCCGGTGATCGCCGAGGTCCTGCCGCGACTTCTTGCCGACATGCGCGCGGCATCGCTCGCGGCGGTCACGCTGGCGCACGGGGCGCCATGACGAAGGCGTTTCTCGGCCGGCTGCTTGACGAGGCGAGCGCGCGCTTTCGCGGCAGCGGGCGTTTCGCCTACCACTACGCGCGCGGCAAGCTGTCGTCCGACTGCATCTTTCGCGAGATGCTCCGGCGCGGGCTGCTGCCCCGGGGCGGCAGCTTCGTGGACTTTGGCTGCGGGCAAGGCAGCCTGTTCTCCTGGCTGATCGCCGCCCGCAGGCTGCACGATGACGGCGACTGGCCGGCCGGCTGGCCGGCCCCGCCTGCGCCGGCCGCCCTGCGCGGGGTCGAACTCATGCCGAAGGACGTCGAGCGCGCGCGTCGGGCCTTCCTGGACTGCCCGGCGGTGGACGTCCGTCTGGGCGACATGTGCGAAGCGGATCTCGGCCGGGTGGACGCGATCACCGTCCTCGATGCCCTGCACTATGTCGATTTTGGCCGCCAGGAGCTTCTGCTGCGCCGCATCCGGCGCTCGCTCGTCCCGGGCGGCGTGTTCCTGACGCGCGTCGGCGACGCCGGCGCCGGTCTGCGCTTCCGCGTCTGCCAGGTGTTGGATCAGGCCGTCGTCCTCGCCCGCGGGCACGGCTTGGCGGCGCAGCACTGCCGCCGGCTTGACGGATGGCTGGAACTGCTCGCGGACCTGGACTTCGCAGTGCAGGCGGTGCCGATGAGCCACGGCAAGCCGTTTGCCAACGTCATGCTCGTGTGCCGTCCCTGGGACGCGCCCGGTTAGGCTGCGCCCTTTTCCTGCGGGCGGACGGCTGGAACAGGCCCGGTCCCCGTTTCGATAGAATGCGGGCTGCTTCGTTCCGGGCGCTGCCGTGACCCCGCTGCTGCTTTCCGCCTATAGCGCAACCACCTGCCTCGGCCGGGGCCTGGGTGCGACCTTCGAGGCCCTGCGCAGCGGCGGCAGCGGGCTCGCGCCCTGCGGCTTCGAGACGGTGCGCCTCGATACCTGGATCGGCGAAGTGGCCGGCGTCGACCAGGCGGCCCTGCCACCCGCGTTTTCAGAGTACGAGTGCCGCAACAACCGCCTGGCGCTGATCGGCCTCGAAGCCGACGGTTTTGCCGGCCGCGCGCGCGGCCTGATCGAACGCTGCGGCCGGGAACGCGTCGGCGTCTTCCTCGGCACGAGCACCTCCGGAATCCTGCAGACCGAGCTGGCCTTCCGGCGGCGGAATGCGACGACCGGCGCGCTGCCCGACGATTTCAACTACCGCACCACGCACAACTCGTTTTCGGTGTCGGAGTTCGTCAGGACGTATTTCGGCCTCGATGGCCCCGCCGTGACGATCTCCACCGCCTGCTCCTCGAGCGCCAAGGTCTTCGCCGCCGCGGCGCGGCAGATCGCCTGCGGTACGATCGACGCGGCGCTGGTCGGCGGCGTGGACAGCCTGTGCCTGACCACGCTCTACGGGTTCTCGTCCCTGGAACTGACCTCGCCGCGTCCCTGCCGCCCGTACGATGCGCAACGCGACGGCATATCGGTTGCCGAAGGCGCGGCCTTCGCCCTGCTCGAGCCGGCTCCGCGGAACCCGGCCGAAGGCTCGGTGCTGTTGCTCGGTTACGGCGAGTCGAGCGACGCCTACCACATGTCCTCGCCGCATCCGGAGGGGTTGGGGGCGCGGGTGGCGATGGAGGCCGCGCTGAAATCGGCCGGGCTCGAACCTCGGCGGATCGACTACCTGAACCTGCACGGCACCGGGACGCGCAGCAACGACGCCGCCGAGGGGAAGGCGGTTGCCGAACTGTTCGGCCGCGGCGTGCCGTGCAGTTCCACGAAAGGGGCGACCGGCCATACGCTGGGCGCCGCCGGCGCCGTCGAGGCGGTGATCTGCGCGCTGGCCCTGTCGCGCGGCCTGCTGCCCGGCAGCCCGAACACCGAGAGAGCCGATCCGGCAATCGGGATCGACTACCTGCTCGCCCCGCGCCCGTGCCGGCCACGCAGGGTGCTCAGCAACTCCTTTGGCTTCGGCGGGAGCAATTGCAGCCTGGTCTTCGGAGTCGCCGGGTGAGCGCGGCGCCGCTGTCGGCCTGGATCCAGGGCGTGGCCTGCCTCGGGCCTGGCCTGCCCGACTGGCCCGCGACCCGGGCGGTCCTGCGCGCCGAGCAGGCTTACGTTGCGTCGCCGACGGTGCTGCCCGCGCCGGCCCTGCTTCCGCAGGCCGAGCGGCGCCGGGCCAGTCGCGTCATCAGGCTCGCCCTCGCGCTCGGGCTCGAGGCCTGCGCCGGCGCAGGTGCGGAACCGGCCTCGCTGGCTACCGTGTTTGCCTCCTCCGGCGCCGACGGCCACAACTGCAGCGCCCTCTGCGAGCAGCTCGCAAGCGACGACCGGCTGATTTCCCCGACGCGCTTCCACAATTCCGTGCACAACGCTCCGGCCGGCTACTGGAGCATCGCGACGCGGTCGATGGCGCCGAGCCAGGTCGTCTGTGCGTACGACGCGAGCTTCGGCGCCGGGCTGCTGGACGCGCTGGCGCAGGTCGCGGTCGAGCGCGTGCCGGTGCTGCTGGTCGCCTACGACAGCGAGTACCCGGAGCCGCTCTACAGCAAGCGCCCGATACCCGATGCCGCCGGCATCGGGCTGCTGCTCGCGCCGCAGCCGGGCGCGCAAGCGCTGGCGCGGATCTCCGTCTCGCTGAGCCGCGACCCGGCCCCCCCACTAGCCGATCCGGCTCTCGAGCGCCTGCGCAGTGCGATTCCCGCCTTGCGCGGACTTCCGCTGCTACAAGCGCTCGCGCTCGGCGCGCCGGGCCGCGTCCGGCTGGACTACCTGCCGCCGCTGCAGCTTACGGTCGAGGTGCAGCCGTGCTAGACCGCGCCTGGATCTGCGCGCGCATCCCGCACCACGGGCGCATGTGTCTGCTCGATGCGGTGACTGCCTGGTCCGATGCCACGATTGCCTGCCGGGCGGTCAGCCACCGCGATCCGGCCAATCCGCTGCGCGAGGCGGGCCGGCTCGGTGCCGCGGCCGGCATCGAGTACGGCGCGCAGGCGATGGCCGTGCATGGGGCCCTGCTCGCCGGTGTGGAGGGGAAGCCCTCGCATGGATACCTCGCCAGCGTCCGCGGCGTGACCCTGCATGTTCCGCGGCTGGACGACCTGGAGGGCGAACTGGAAATCGGCGCGCAGCGGCTGTCCGGCGACGCCTCGATGATCCTCTACGCATTCGCGATCGACCACCGTGGCCAGAGGCTGCTGGACGGACGGGCCGCCGTGATGCTCGAGGCCCGGGAAGGGCGCGCGCGATGAAGCGCGCCTTGGTCACTGGCGGCAGCGGAGGCATCGGTGCCGCGATCTGCCGGCGGCTGGCGGCCGACGGTCACCACGTCGTCGTCCACGCCGGACGCAACGTCGATGTGGCGCAGGCGCTGGTCCGCGAGATCGCCGCCGCTGGCGCAAGCGCGGAAGCGATCGCCTTCGACGTTGCCGATCGCGCCGCGGCCGCCGCTGTCCTGGCGACCCTGCTCGAGGACGGCCCGATCCAGATCCTGGTCAACAACGCGGGGATCCACGC
>DATMWM010000309.1:0-3908 GCA_035562535.1 Rhodocyclaceae bacterium
AGCCTGAACAGCGCGATCGAGCGCCTGATCGACGGGTCCCGCGCCCCCGCCGCGACGCCCGAGGAGATCGAGCAGGTGGCGCGGGACCCGTCGATCAGGCGCTCGATCGCGCTGTTCAGGCTGGAGATGCGGCCTGAGGCCGTCCGGGAGTGGAACTGGGGCCTGCGCGGGCGCAGCGACCGGGCACTGCTCGCCGCCGCGGAATATGCGCGCCGCAACCAGATCTTCGACCGTGCGGTGGTGAGCGCCGAGCGCACCCGGGACGAGCACGACTACGATCTGCGTTATCTGGCGCCCTTCCGCGACAAGGTCGGCCCGCAGGCCCGCGAACTCGCGCTCGACCCGGCCTGGGTGTATGGCCTGATGCGCCAGGAATCGCGCTTCGTCATGGACGCGCGTTCCACCGCGGGCGCGCGCGGCCTGATGCAGGTCATGCCCTCGACCGCCAAGTGGGTGGCGCGCAAGCTGGGCATGACCGACTTCGTCCCGGCGCGCATGGAGGACATGGACACCAACGTCCTGCTCGGCACCAGCTACCTGAAGATGGTGCTGGAGAACCTGGACAATCATCCGGTGCTCGCCTCGGCCGCCTACAACGCCGGCCCGGGACGGGCGCGCCGCTGGCGCGACGGGCGGCCGATCGAGGGCGCGATCTACATCGAGACCATCCCCTTCAGCGAGACGCGCGACTACGTCAAGAAGGTCATGAGCAACGCGGTCTACTATTCCGCGCAGTTCGAAGGCAAGCCGCAGTCGCTGAAGGCGCGCCTCGGCGTCATCCCCGCGCCCGCCGAGAACGGGGACGCAGCGGGCAAGCGCGAGGAACTGCCCTGAAACCGCGCCGGCGCGGAACTTGCGCTGCGCCCGAATCGAGTAGAATCCGGGCTTCCCTGCGCTTGCCCGCAATTCCTGCCGCGCAATCATGAAGATCGAGAATGTCCTGCTGATCGGCGGCTCCGGATTCCTCGGCAGCCACGTGGCCCACCTGCTGTGCGCGCGCGGCCTGCGCGTGACCGTGCCGACGCGACGCCGGGAGCGCGCCAAGCACCTGCTGCCGCTGCCGACCGCCGAGGTGGTCGAGGCGAACGTCGGCGAGGACGCGGCGCTGGCGGCGCTGTGCCGCGGCCAGGACGCGATCGTCAATCTGGTCGGCATCCTGCAGTCGCGCGCCGGCACGCCCTACGGCGCGGACTTCGCGCAGGCGCACGTCGATCTGCCGCGCAGGATCGTGGCGGCGGCCCGGCAGGCGGGCGTGCAGCGGCTGCTCCATGTGTCCGCGCTCAAGGCGAGCCGCGACGGCCCCTCGGCCTACCTGCGCTCCAAGGCCGACGGCGAGGCGGCGATCCGCGAGGCCGGCGCCGCGCTCCCCTGGACGATCTTCCAGCCCTCGGTGGTGTTCGGACCGGGCGACAGCTTCCTCAACATGTTCGCCGGCCTGGCGCGCCTTTTCCCGATCCTGCCGCTGGCCTGCCCGGGCGCCCGCTTCCAGCCGGTGTTCGTCGAGGACGTCGGCGCGGCTATCGTCGACAGCCTGAACGACCCGGCCGCCTTCGGCCAGACCTACGAGCTGTGCGGCCCCAAGGTCTACACGCTGAAGCAACTGGTGGAATACGTCACCGAGGTGATCGACACGCCGCGGGTGATCGTCGGCCTGCCGGACAAGCTCTCCTACCTGCAGGCGATGATGCTCGAGTTCGCGCCGGGCGAGACCGTGATGTCCCGCGACAACTACTACTCGATGCAGGTCGATTCGGTCTGCACGGGCTGCGCGCTGCCGTTCGGCCGCCAGCCGACCGCGCTCGAATCGGTCGCGCCGGGATACCTGAAAGCCGGCGGGCCGCGCATGTTCTACGACCATTTCCGCGAGAAAGCCCGTCGCTGAAGGCGTGCCGCGGCGGCGCCCCCGATGCTGACCCTGGTCATCGCCAACAGGAACTACTCTTCCTGGTCGCTGCGCCCCTGGCTGGCGCTCAAGCAGGCGGGCATCCCGTTCCGCGAGCAGCGCATCCCGCTCGGCGGCGCGCGCACCCGCGATGAAATCCTCGGTGTCTCGCCTTCCGGCCGGCTGCCGGTGCTGCTCGACGGCAGCCTGGCGGTCTGGGATTCGCTGGCGATCTGCGAGTATCTGGCCGAGCGTCGCCCGGCGCTGTGGCCCGGCGATGCGCCGGCGCGGGCGGTGGCCCGCTCGATCAGCGCCGAGATGCACTCCGGCTTCACCGCGCTGCGCGCCAACATGCCGATGAACTGCCGGGCGGTCGTGCCGGGCGCCGGCCGCGCTCCGGAGGTCGAGCGCGACATCGCGCGCATCCTGGAGATCTGGGAAGGTTGCCGCGGCAGGCACCGGGCGTCCGGCCCGTTCCTTTTCGGCGCGTTCTCGATCGCCGACGCCATGTACGCGCCAGTCGTGTGGCGGTTCCGCACCTACGCGGTCGAACTTCCGCCGGCCTGCGCCGCCTATTCGGAAGCGATGCAGCGGCTGCCTGCGATGCAGGAGTGGCTGGAGGCGGCCCGCGCCGAGACCGAGGTGTTGCCGCAGTACGAGACCGCGGTCTGACGATGGCCCTCTCGCCGCTGCAGATCTACGAGGTGGGCGGTGCGGTGCGGGACGAACTGCTCGGCCTGCCGGTCCAGGACCGCGACTACGTCGTGGTTGGCGCGACGCCGGACGATCTGATTGCGCGCGGCTTCCGTCCGGTCGGCAAGGATTTCCCGGTGTTCCTGCATCCGCAGACGCAGGAGGAATATGCGCTGGCGCGCACCGAGCGCAAGACCGGGCCGGGCTACAAGGGCTTCCAGTTCCACGCCGCCGCCGACGTCACGCTGGAGCAGGACCTGGCGCGCCGGGATCTGACCATCAACGCGATCGCCCGCGCGCCGGACGGCAGCCTGATCGACCCCTTCGGCGGCGCCGCCGACCTGCGCGCGCGGGTGCTGCGCCACGTCGGCCCGGCCTTCGCCGAGGACCCGGTGCGCATCCTGCGCGTGGCGCGCTTCGCGGCGCGCTTCCCGGAATTCAACATCGCCGCGGAAACGGTCGGACTGATGCGCGCCATGGTGGCCGCCGGCGAGGCCGATCATCTGGTGCCCGAGCGGGTCTGGCAGGAACTCTCGCGCGGACTGATGGAGGCGCGGCCCTCGCGCATGCTCGAAACGCTCTGGGTCTGCGGCGCGCTGGCGCGCATCCTGCCCGAGGTCGAGAGCCTGTTCGGTGTGCCGCAGTCAGCCGACGTCCATCCCGAGCGCGACACCGGGGTGCACGTGCTGCTGGTCCTGGACCACGCGGCCGCCTGCGGCCATCCGCTGCCGGTGCGCTTCGCCGCCTTCACCCACGACCTGGGCAAGGGACTCACGCCGCCGGACGAGTGGCCCGGCCACGAAGGCCACGAGGCGCGCAGCGAGGAACTGGTCGAGGCACTGTGCAGGCGCCTGAAGGCGCCGAACGACTGCCGGGACCTGGCCGCGCTGGTCGCCCGCGAGCACGGCACGATCCACGAGGCGCAGACCCTGCGGCCGGACGAACTGGTACGCCTGCTGGAGCGCTGCGATGCGCTGCGCCGGCCGGAACGTTTCGCCGAACTGCTCGATGCCTGCGCCTGCGACTTCCATGGCCGGCCCGGCTTCGAGCACGCCGCGTACCGGCCGCGCGACGTGCTCCTGACCGCGCTCGCCGCCGCGCAGACCGTCGATGCCGGTGCGGTCGCCGCCGCCTGCGCCGACAAGGGCCGGATCGGCGAGCAGGTGCACGACGCCAGGGTGGCCGCGGTGCGGGCCGTCCGCGACTGAGATCGTTTTCCGCCGGCTTCGCGTGCCGGTGGCATGATCGCCGGCGTGCCGATTCCGTTTCCGGAGACTCGAATGGTCCGCCCCCCTGCCGTGCTGGCCGCATTGCTCGTCGCGATGTTCCTGGC
>DATMWM010000310.1:0-3881 GCA_035562535.1 Rhodocyclaceae bacterium
AAGCAGCAGCTGGCGGCCGAGGGCATCGCCTGGATGGCGCGCTACGCCGCCAACCGGGAGGACTGGCGGCCATTCGACGCGGCCGGCAAGACCGGCACGGTGATCCTGGAGGAGATCGCGCGGGAGCTGAACCGGCGCAGCCAGCCGCGGCTCAAGCACCGCCACATCAAGCTGCAGTGGTACCCGTTCGAGCCGGTGCTGCGCCTCGATGCGGCGCTTCGGCCGATCTACCGCGAGGTGGCCAAGGCCGGCAGCGTGGTGCTGGTCGACGAGGTGTCGCTGTTCCACCCGGACATCCGCGAGGCCTTCCAGAACTGCCCGTTCTTCAACAACGACCGGGTGGCGATCGTCACCGTGTCGCCCTTCGACCCGGACCGCGAGCCGCTGAACCAGCTCCTGGAGACCGAGATGCGGCGCAAGCTCGCGGGCGCCTTCGACCGCTACGCGGTGGAGCTCGACCCGCAGTGCGAGCTGGCGGTGGGCGACGAGCGGCGGCTCAAGCGCTGGCTGCACCTGAGCCTGCCCGAGACGATCAACCGGCTGCAGGAACTGCAGCCCGACCGCGGCGCGATCCTCAGCTTCGTGCAGGAACTGGGGGGCGATCCGAACCGGCCGAAATCCGACTATCCCTGGGGCGGGGGAGGCCGGCCGTGATCGTCACCTTCTACTCCTACAAGGGCGGGGTGGGCCGCTCCATGGCCATGGCCAACGTGGCCGACATCCTGGCGCGGCGCGGGCTGAAGGTGCTGATGATCGACTTCGACCTGGAGGCGCCGGGGCTGGAGCAGTTCTTCCAGATCAACGTGGAGGGCGTGCGCCGCCACGTCGGGCTGCTCGACCTGCTGCTCGCCTACAAGCAGTCGATGTCGGTCGGCGGCGGCGAGCAGTCGTTCCGGCGGGTGGGCGGCTTCGTCTGCCCGGTCTACGAACGGCTGCCGGGCGGCGGCCGGCTGGACATCCTGCCCGCCGGCCAGCGCCAGGAGCCCGAGCAGCTCGCCCGCTACGCGCTGAACCTGCGCACCTTCGACTGGCAGGACTTCTACTACAACTGGGAAGGCGAGCTGTTCTTCGAGTGGCTGCGCCGCGCCCTGGTGGCCGAGGGCTACGACCTGGTGCTGGTGGACAGCCGCACCGGCGTCACCGAGATGGGCGGCATCTGCGGCTACCAGCTCGCCGACGCGATCGTCATGCTCTGCGCGGCCAACCACCAGAACCTGAACGGCACCGCCAACATGGTGCGCGATTTCCGCTCGGCAAACGTGGAAGCGCTGCGCCACGGCCGCGCGCTCGACCTGGTGGTCGTCCCGGCGCGGGTGGAGCAGCACGATCCGGAACTGCTGGAGGCCTTCTACGAGCGGTTCGAGGCGGCCTTCGCCGGGCTGCTGCCGGAACGCCTGAAACAGGCGGGCATCAGCTTCCGCGGCCTGACCATCCCCTACGAGCCGCAGTACGCCTTCGAAGAACAGGTGGTCAGCGACCCGGCCCGGGCGGCGGAGCGCAAGCCGATCGGCGCGGTCTTCGAGGCGCTGGCCGACATCGTCTGCCTGCTGGCGCCGGAGGGAAGCCCCCTGGCGCGGGTCGGCCAGCCGCCGCAGGAGCGGACTGTGCTCTACAAGCCGGAAGCGACGGCGCCCGGACCTGCCGCCAGTGCTCCGGAGGATGCCGCCGCGCAGGCGCCCCCGGCCGCGGCCAGGTACGACCCGGCGAAGCGCTTCGCCGACTACGACGTGTTCTTCGACTACAGCCACCAGGACGAGGAGGTGGCCTCCGTGCTCGCCCGGGGGCTGGCCGCGCGCGGTGTCCACGCCTTCTTCGACCGGGACGAGATCGCGCCGGGCGAGCAGTGGCGGGCGGTGATCGAGGAGGCCCTGTTCCACAGCCGGGTGCTGGTGTTCTGCGTCGGCGCCGCGCCGCTCTCGGACTGGCGGCGCTATGCGCTGCAGAAGGCGCTGGAGTCGCGCGAGCGCGGCCGGCCGATCGCAATCGTCCCGGTGCTGCTGCCGAAGGCGGACGAAGGCACCGTCCGCGCCAGCGCGCTGGCCGATTTCGCCTGGCTGGACCTGCGCGAGGACGGCCCGGAGGTGGCAATCGAGCGCCTGCACCGGGCGGTGATGGGCACGCTGCAGGACGCGCCCAGGGTCGAGGCCGAGGCGCGCGCGCCTTACGTCGGGCAGCAGGCGTTCGCCGAGCATCAGGCCGACCTGTTCTTCGGCCGGGAGTCGGTGGTCGAGGCCCTGCTGAAGGAGACCGAGAGCGCCTCGGCGATCGTGATAGCCGGGCCGTCGGGCTGCGGCAAGAGTTCGGTGGTGCGCGCCGGGCTGGTGCCCCGGCTGCGGGCGGCGCGCGAGCCCTGGGTGATCGTCGCCGTGCAGGCCGGCTCGCGGCCGCTCAGCGCGCTGAGCGCGGCGCTGGAGCCGCTGGCGGCAGGGACGGCGGGGGCGACCGTGATCGCCGGCACCGCCGCGGCGGCCGTGGGCGGACAGATCGACCGGGCGATGGCGGCGAATCCGGACGCCCGGATTCTGGTCTTCCTGGACGATTTCGAGTCGGCGCTGCATCCGCGCGCCGACGCGCGCGAGTTGCAGAATCTGGTGGCGGCGATGCGCGAGGCGATCGAGCGCCACGGCCGGCGCGTCCTGCCGGTGATCGCGCTGCGCTCGGACTTCAAGGGACGGCTGCAGGAGGTGGTCGGGCCGCTCTGGTTCGGCCTGCCGACCGTGCTGGACATGCCGCCCATGAAGCCCGACGAGCTGAGGATGGCGGTGCAGGGCGCGGCCGAGCGGGCGGGGCTGGCCTTCGAGCCGGGGCTGGCGGACAGGCTGGTGGCGGAGGCGGGTTCGGAGCCGGGCGTCCTGCCCTTCGTGCAGAAGGTGCTGCGCCTGCTCTGGGAAAATCAGCGCAGCGGCTGGCTGACGAATGCGAGCTACGAGAGCTTCGGCGGGCTGCGCGGCTTCATCGTCGCCCGGGCGGAGGAGATCTACGCGGCCTGGCCCGAGGCGCACAGGGCGGCGATGCGCGGCGTCATGCTGCGCCTGGTGCGCCCGGGGCGCGGGCAGGAGGCCGCACGCCGGCGGGCCCTGCGGCGGGAACTGGTGCCGCAGGCGAGACCCGGCGAGGCGCCGTCCGGTTCGCTGGTCGAGGAGACGCTGGACGCGCTGATCGACGCGCGCCTGCTGGTCGCCTGCGACGAGGGCGGGCAGGCGGCCGTGGAGCCGGCCCACGAGGTGCTGGTGCGCGGCTGGGAGCGGATGCGCGGCTGGCTCAACGAGGAGCGGGAATTCCTCGCCTGGCGCGAGCGGCTGGCGGCGCCGCTGAGCGACTGGCGCGCCGCCGACAAGAGCGAGGCGCTGCTGCTGCGCGGGGCGGCGCTGGACGCGGCGGATGCCATGGCCGCCAGGCGCTCCGAGGATCTGAGCGCGGACGAGCTGGCCTACATCCGGGCCAGCGGCGCCGCACGGGACGCGCTGATCGCGACGGCGGAGCGCCGCCGCCGCTGGATGCTGCGCGGGGCAACCGGCGCGGCCACCCTGTTCCTCGGCCTGGCCGTGCTGGCGGGAATCAAGTGGCAGGACGCGGAGCATGCCCGGGCAGTCACGGAGGAAGCGCTTGCTTACGCCCGGGCCGAGCAGCAGCGGGCGGAGGCGAACGCGAGGTCGGCCCAGTCCCAGTTCGACGCGGCGGAGCGGCAGCGCCAGGCGGCGGAGCGGACGGTTGCGGAACTCAAGGGCAACGTCGAGACGCTCCGCAAGGTCGCCGAGGAAGCGAGCCAGGCCCGGCAGATCGACGCGGCCCGCCGTGCCGAGGCGGAAGCCGCGGCGCGCAACCTGCAGGCCACGCTGAAGAACTTCCAGCAGAAGGTGGACAGCAGCCGCGCCCAGGCC
>DATMWM010000311.1:0-2316 GCA_035562535.1 Rhodocyclaceae bacterium
GCGTCGAGGTTGACGGCCGTCGCGCCCGCGCGCTGCAGCTCGCGCTCGACGATGGCGCGGCCCTGCGCCAGTGTCGCCTCGAGCTGCTGCGCCTTGAACCACTGGCGCACCTTGGTCCGGGCGCGGTGGCTGTGCACGTAGCCGAGCTCGGGGTTGAGCCAGTCGCGCGACGGCCCGCCCTGCTTCACGGTGACGATCTCGACCCGCTGGCCGGAGGCGAGCGGCTTGTTCAGCGGCACGAGCTGGCCGTCGACCTTGGCGCCGCGGCAGTGGTGGCCGACGTCGGTGTGCAGCCGGTAGGCGAAGTCCACCGGGGTGGCGCCGCGCGGCAGGTCGATCACCCGGCCCTGCGGCGTCAGCGCGTAGATCGTGTCGTCCAGGGCGGCGCGCTTGAAATGCTCGATCCAGTCCGACGAGTCGGTGACCTCGTCGCGCCAGGACAGGAGGTTGCGCAGCAGGGCGATCTTGTCGTCGTAGGCGCCGCTGGCGGGCCCGCTGCCCTCCTTGTAGCGCCAGTGCGCGGCCACGCCCAGCTCGGCGTGCTGGTGCATCTCGCGGGTGCGGATCTGCACCTCCAGCGAGCGCCCGTCGGCGGCAGTCACGGCCGTGTGCAGCGAGCGGTAGTCGTTGCCTTTCGGGTGGGCGATGTAGTCGTCGAACTCCTTCGGGATCGGCTGCCACATCTGGTGCACGACGCCGAGCGCGGCATAGCAGTCCTTGACCTGCTCCACGATCACGCGCAGCGCGCGCACGTCGTAGACCTCGGAGAAGTCGAGCTGCTTGCCGCGCATCTTCGACCAGATGCTGTAGATGTGCTTCGGCCGCCCGTAGACCTCCGCCTCGATGCCGATCGCGCGCAGTTCGGCCTTCAGGCCGGCGACCGCATCCTCGATGAACTGCTCGCGCTCGACGCGCCGCTCGTCGAGCTGTTTGGCGATGCGCTTGTAGGTCTCCGGCTCGATGAAGCGGAAGGACAGGTCCTCCAGCTCCCACTTGAGCTGCCAGACGCCGAGCCGGTTGGCGAGCGGCGCGTAGATGTCCAGGCTCTCCCGCGCCACCTGGGCGCGTTCCGCGGACGGATGGTCGACGAACCAGCGCAGGGTCTGGGTGCGCGAGGCCAGCCGCAGCAGCACCACCCGGATGTCCTCGACCATGGCCAGCAGCATCTTGCGCAGCGTCTCGGTCTGCGCCTTGATCTCTGCGGGCGGCGCGTCGTCCCGGGTGCGCGTCTCCAGCCTCAGGCCGTTCAGCCGGCGCAGGCCGTCAACCAGGCGGGCGGCGTGGCCGCCGAAATCGCGCTCGATGCGTTCGCGGGCGTTCTCCAGGTGGTCGGAGACGGCGAACAGCAGCGCCGCCAGCCGCGTTTCCACGTCCAGCCGCAGCGAGGACGCAATCAGGGCCATGCCGAGCACGTGGTGCCAGATCGCCTCGCCGGTGCCCAGGGTCTTGCCCCGATAGAGCGGCTCGGCCAGGGCCAGGGCCTGGCGCAGCCGCTCCTGCGCCTCGGGCGCCAGGCCCTCGGCGATCAGCTCGAACGGATCCTGGTCCGCGATCGGCGCGGTGAGCGAATGGGTGACGGCAACCATGCCCGGATTATCCCACGGGCCCGGCTGCCCGAAAGGGCTACGCCGCCGCCGGCGTGGGCCGGATCAGGCCCGGGCGCCGTCTGCGGAGCGTCCGGAAAGCCGCTGCCACAGCCAGCCGCCGGAGCGGTCGCTGCCGGTCAGCACGTATTCCAGGACGTTCGCGTTCTGCACGGTCAGCTCCAACCGCGAGCGGGCATCGTGCTGCCCGGCCAGCAGCAGGCGGTCGCCGGCGACCAGCGCGGTCTCGCCCTCGGGCAGGACCAGCGCGCGGCCCTCGCGCTCGACCATGAGCGGCATCGCCGCCAGCGCCGCCTCCCGGTCCGTCGGGTCGCGCAGCAGCGCGTCCAGCCGGATCGGGCGGCCGGCCATCAGGGCGCGGTAGGCCGCGGCGGCTTCGCGGATGTTCAGGCGGACGCTCCAGATCTCCGGCACCATGCCTTCGCACAGCGCCTGCAGACGGCCGGCCAGGGCGGCGCTCCAGTCCTCGTCGGCCTCGCGCACCGCTGCAAGGAAGCGGGTGAGCAACGAGGTGGTCAGGATGGCGATGCATTCCTGCGCCACGATGCGGCTCGGCACCATGCAGAAATCCCCCTCGAAGGCCTCGAAGAGGACGTTGTTGGCGGCCTGGTTCTGCCGGGTCACCACGAACAGGCCGCGGTTGAGTTCCTTGGCGGTCATGGCGATCGACAGGTTGTTCACGTCGCTGTCGCTGCCCGCGACGATCCCGCTC
>DATMWM010000312.1:0-3342 GCA_035562535.1 Rhodocyclaceae bacterium
GGAGGAGTAAGGAGTGAAGAGCCAGGATTAAGGAATAAGGTGCAGGGAGTCAGGCGCTGGGCTGGAGGCTGGCGGTTTCCCTCACTCCGCACGCCTCACTCCTGGCTCCCCGCGGACAGCGCGTCTGCCTCCGCCTGGGCCTTTCCGAAGTCCAGCCTGCCCTCGTAGATCGCGCGGCCGGTGATCGCGCCCATGATGCCCTCGCCCTGCACCGCGCACAGGGCGCGGATGTCCTGGATGGACGCGATGCCGCCGCTGGCGATCACCGGGATGCGCAGCGCCTGGGCGAGTTTCACCGTGGCATCGACGTTCACCCCGGTGAGCATGCCGTCCCGGCCGATGTCGGTGTAGATCACCGCCTCGACGCCGTAGTCCTCGAACTTGCGCGCCAGGTCGACCACGTCGTGCCCCGTCATCTTCGACCAGCCGTCGGTGGCGACCCGGCCGTCCTTGGCATCCAGGGCGACGATGATGTGGCCTGGAAACGCCCCGCAGGCATCGTGCAGGAAGCCCGGGTTCTTCACCGCGGCCGTGCCGATGATGACGTAGGACACGCCGTCGTCCAGGTAGCGCTCGATCGTGTCCAGGTCGCGGATGCCGCCGCCCAACTGCACCGGGATGTCGTCGCCGACCGCGCCGACCACGGCCTTGATCGCCGCCTCGTTGCGCGGCTTGCCCGCCACGGCGCCGTTCAGGTCCACCAGATGCAGCCGCCGCGCGCCCTGGTCGAGCCAGTGGCGCGCCATGGCGGCCGGATCCTCGGAGAAAACCGTGACATCCTCCATGTCGCCCTGTTTCAGGCGCACGCAGTGACCGTCTTTCAGATCGATCGCGGGTATCAGCAGCATAGGGGTCTTGGGTGTGCGGCGTTGGCTGCGGGAAGAGCCGGGACGGAGCTAGGGATTCCAGTGCATGAAGTTGCGAAGCAGCGTGAGGCCCGCCTGTGCGCTCTTTTCCGGATGGAACTGGACCGCGAAGATATTAGCGTGCGCTACTGCGCTGGTAAAGGGGACGCCGTATACCGTGGTCCCGGCGACCACGGACCGGTCGGCCGGATCCACGAAGTAGCTGTGCACGAAATAGAAGCGCGCGCCGTCAGGCACGTCGGCCCAGACCGCGTGCGCGCCCGCCTGGGCGACCTCGTTCCAGCCCATGTGCGGCACCTTCAGCCGGCTGCCGTCCGCGGCCACCATGGCCTGGCGCGGGAACAGGCGGACGCGCCCGCGCAGGATGCCCAGCCCGCCCACGTTGCCCTCCTCGCTCAGATCGAAGAGCATCTGCAGGCCGATGCAGATGCCGAGGAAGGGCTTCTCGCGCGCGGCGCGGATCACCGCCTCGCGCAGCCCGCGCGCATCCAGCTCGCGCATGCAGTCCGGCATGGCGCCCTGGCCTGGCACCACTACGCGTGCCGCCGCCGCCACCTCGCGGGGATCGGAGGTGACAAGCACGCTCGCCTGTGGCGCCACGTGCTCGATGGCCTTGGCCACCGAGCGCAGGTTGCCCATGCCGTAATCGACTACCGCAACGGATGTCATGATCGTTCGGTTCAAGTAATGCGGGATCGCTGCGACGGCTGTCCTCAGCCCTGCAGGGTTCCCTTGGTCGAGGGCACCATGGCGGCGGCGCGCGGGTCGCGGTCCACGGCCATCCTGAGCGCGCGGCCGAAGGCCTTGAAAACGGTCTCGCACTGGTGGTGGGCGTTCTCGCCGCGCAGGTTGTCCACGTGCAGCGTCATGGCCGCGTGATTGACCAGCCCCTGGAAGAACTCGCGCACCAGGTCCACGTCGAAGCCGCCGATCAGGGCGCGCGTGAAGGGCACGTGGAAGCTCAGCCCGGGCCGGCCGGAGAGGTCCACCACCACCCGCGAGAGCGCCTCGTCCAGCGGCACGTAGGCATGGCCGTAGCGGGCCAGCCCTTTCTTGTCGCCGACCGCCTGCGCCAGGGCCTGGCCCAGCGTGATGCCGATGTCCTCGACCGTGTGATGGGCGTCGATGTGCAGGTCGCCGCTGGCCTCGACCTCGAGGTCGAGCATGCCGTGGCGCGCGATCTGGTCGAGCATGTGGTCCAGGAAGGGCACGCCGGAGGCGAGCGCGGCGCGGCCGCTGCCGTCGAGGTCGAGCCTGACCCGCACCTGGGTCTCGAGGGTGTTGCGCGTGACTTCGGCGATTCGCATGGAATGGGTTCTCAAAGGCTGGCGCGCAGCGCCTCGAGGAATGCCGCGTTCTCCTCGGGCGCGCCGACGGTCACCCGCAGGCAATTGTGCAGGAGCGGATGGGCGCCGTGCAAATTCTTGATCAGCACCCGGCGGCTGCGCAGGCTCGCGAAAATCCGCGGCGCATCCGGCACCCGGAACAGGATGAAGTTGGCGTCCGAGGGGAAGGCGTCCACTCGCGGCAGCGCGGCCAGGGCCGAGAACAGGCCGGCGCGCGCCTCGACGATGGCCCGGGCCTGGCCGTCCAGCACCTGGCCGTGCTGCAGCACCCGGGCCGCGATCGCCTGGGTCAGCACGCCCACGTTATCGGGCAGGCGCAGCTTGTCGAACTCCTGCAGCCAGGCCGGCGCGCCGGCCAGGAAGCCCAGGCGCAGGCCGGCCAGCCCAAGCTTCGACAGGGTGCGCATCACCAGCAGGTTTGCATGGCGCGGCAGGTCCGCCATGAAACTCGCGCCGGCGAAGGCGTGGTAGGCCTCGTCGATCACCACCAGACCGGGCGCGCGCTCCAGGACCGCCTCGAGCGCACCGCGGGGAAACAGGTTGCCGGTCGGGTTGTTCGGGTAGGCGACGAACACCAGCGCCGGCCGCTCCCTGTCGACCGCCGCGAGGAACGCGTTCGGGTCGAGCGAGAAGTCCGCGCGCAGCGGCACGCCGACGTAGCGCAGGCCGCAGAACGTGGCGATCATCCGGTACATCACGAAGCTCGGCTCCGGCGCCAGGATCGTCGCGCCCGGCCGGGCAGCCGCCAGCGCGATCAGCTGGATCAACTCGTCCGAGCCGTTGCCGAGCAGCAGCCCGGCGCCCTCGGGCACGCCCATCGCCCGGCGCAGGACCTCCTTGAGCGCAGCCGCCGAAGGATCGGGATAGCGGTTCAGCGCGACGTCCGAGGCAAGCTCGGCCACCTCCCGCCGCAGCGCCTCCGGCAGCCGGTAGGGGTTCTCCATCGCGTCCAGCTTCACCATGCCGGAGGCATCCGGCACGTGGTAGGCGGACAGCGCCAGGATCTCCGGGCGGATCAGCTCTTGCGGCGAGGCAGGCATTGCGGACGCACAGCAGATTTGTCCATGAGATTCAACGATGCATGCGCATCTCGGCGGAGCGCGCATGCGCCTGCAGTCCCTCGCCGTAGG
>DATMWM010000313.1:0-4201 GCA_035562535.1 Rhodocyclaceae bacterium
ATCCACATGAAGGGCCGCATCGGCGTGGTGTCGCGCTCCGGCACCCTGACCTACGAGGCGGTGGGGCAGCTCACCGAGATCGGGCTGGGCCAGTCCTCGGCGGTGGGCATCGGTGGCGATCCGGTCAACGGCCTCAAGCACAAGGACGTGCTGGAGCTGTTCATGAACGACCCGGAAACCGACGCGGTGATCATGATCGGCGAGATCGGCGGTTCGGACGAGGAGGCCGCCGCCTACTGGTACGCCAAGGAGTGCAGGAACAAGAAACCGGTGGTCGGCTTCATCGCCGGCGTCACCGCGCCGGCCGGCAAGCGCATGGGCCACGCCGGCGCGATCATCTCCGGCGGCAAGGGCACCGCCCAGGAGAAGCTGGCGGTGATGGAGGAATGCGGCATCCGCACCACCAAGAATCCCGCGGAGATGGGCAAGCTGCTCAAGTCGGTGCTGTAACCCGGGCGGGCCGCGCCGCTGCGCGCGGCCCCTCGCTGTCCCCGGGCCTGTAGAATCGCGCCGCATCATGCCCGACATTTCCTCTCCCGATTTCTGGGTGGCGGTGATGCAGATCATCGCCATCGACATCGTCCTCTCGGGCGACAACGCGGTGGTGATCGCGCTGGCCTGCCGCAATCTTCCGGCCGAGCAGCGCAGGCTGGGCATCTTCTGGGGGGTGGCCGGCGCCGTCGGCCTGCGGGTGGTGCTGACCGCCTTCGCCGCCGGGCTGCTCGGCTTTCCCTACCTGAAGCTGGTCGGCGGGGTCTTGCTGCTCTGGATAGGCGTCAAGCTGCTCCTGCCCGAGGACGACGGCGACCACGAGATCGAGGCGTCCCAACACCTTTGGGGCGCGGTCAAAACGATCATCGTGGCGGATTTCGTCATGAGCCTGGACAACGTGATCGCGGTGGCCGCCGCCTCGCGCGACAGCATCTTCCTGCTCCTGTTCGGCCTGGCCGTGAGCATCCCGCTGATCGTCTGGTCGAGCCAGATCATCCTGCACTTCATGGAGCGCTACCCGGTCATCGTCACGCTCGGCGCCGGGCTGCTCGGTTATGTCGCCGGCGGCATGATCGTCAGCGACGTTGCGGTGAAGGAGTTCGCGCTCGCCCAGGTTCCCGGGGTGAAGATCCTGGCCGGTGTCATCGGTGCGATCTTCGTCGTGGGCTGCGGGCTCTGGCTGGCCAGGCGGAAGCGCCCCCGGGAATATCCGCTGGTTTGAGCAGGGAGCGACGGATGGCGATCTATCTCGACGAGAACGACGTCAAGAGCCTGCTGAGCATGCCGCTGGCCCTGGAGGCGGTGGAGGACGCCCACCGGGCGCACGCGCTTGGCCGGGCGGTCGACCTGCCGCGCCAGCGCACCCGGCTGCCTGGCTCCATGCTGCACATCCTGCAGGGCGCGCTGCCCGAGCGGGGCGTCATCGGCTACAAGGCATACACCACGAGCCGCGCCGGCATGCGCTTCCAAGTGCACCTCTTCGATGCCCAGGACGGACGGCCGCTGGCGGTGATCGCCGCGGATTACCTGGGCATGGTGCGAACCGGTGCGGCCGGCGGCATCGCCGCCAAGTGGCTGGCTCGCGAGGACGCCTCGGTTCTGGGCGTGATCGGCGCCGGCTGGCAGGCGCGCAGCCAGATCGAGGCGGTCTGCGCCGTGCGCCCGATCCGGCTGGTCAAGGTCCATGCGCGCAAGCGCGAGAAGCTCGACGCCTTCTGCGGCGAAATGGCGGCGCGTCTTTCCTGCGAGGTCAGGCCCGTCGGATCGGCGGCCGAGGCGGCTGCAGGGAGCGATATCGTCACCACGATCACCACCTCGGCCACGCCCGTCCTGGAAGGGGATTGGCTCGATCCCGGCGTTCATGTCAATGCCGCCGGTTCGAATGCCCTGATTCGCCGCGAACTCGACGAGGCGGCGGTGCGCAAGGCCGACCTGGTGTGCGTGGATTCGCGTGCCGTCGCGATCCGGGAGTGCGGCGACCTGCTGCCGCTGATCGAGAAGGGGCGGATCCACGAGGGACAACTGGTCGAGATCGGCGAAGTGGTGGCCGGGTTGCGGCCCGGCAGGACGGACGCCGGGCAGGTGACCCTGTTCGAGTCGCACGGCATGGCGATCCAGGATCTCGCGGTCGGCCAGCGGCTTTTCGCCATCGCCGCGGAACGGGGCGTGGGAACCAGACTGCCCTGGGAATGAGCGCCGCCGCGACACCCTGTCGGGCATCGGCGACAGTTGCCGCCATCTCAAGCAGTCATGCCTGGCGTCGTTATCGCGCTGACGGCAGGAACTGGCCGCCGGGAACGATGCGGGCGCCTTTCTCCCTGATGCAAGTTCCGCACGGTGTCGTTACACTGATCGGCGCGGTATGCCGATCCGGCAAATCGCGCCGGAATCGCGGCTGCAATCAGGCGATGCCGGCGGTCTTTGGCCAGACCTTGCGGACCACCCAGTAATCGGGAAATGGATTTGAGCGAAGCCCTGCAGTGCGTCGGTCGCTCCGACGCCGGAATGGTGCGTTCCCACAACGAGGATGCAATCTACATGGATCCGGCGCGTGGCCTGGTCGTCCTCGCCGACGGCATGGGCGGCTACAACGCCGGAGAGGTTGCCAGCGGAATGGCCACGACGCTGATCGGCGGCGAACTGGCCGGCGCGCTCGCCCGGGCGAATCTGCGCCGTGCCGCGCCGGAGGGCCATGAGTGCGCGAGGACGATGGTGGCCGCCGAGATCGCCCGGGCCAATGGGGCGATCTACCAGGCTGCCCAGAGCCAGCCGCAGTACTCGGGCATGGGCACGACTCTGGTCATGGCGGTTTTTTTCGACAACGCGGTCTGCCTTGCCCATATCGGCGATTCGCGCTGCTACCGCTACCGGGACGGACGCCTGGAGTTGATCACGCGGGACCATTCGCTGCTCCAGGAGCAGATCGACATCGGGATGATCACGCCCGAGGAAGCGCGGCGTTCCCAGAACCGGAACCTCGTCACCCGCGCGGTCGGCGTCGATCCGGTCGTCGAGGCCGAAGTGCATGAATACGATACCCTTTCCGGGGATATCTATCTGCTATGCTCCGACGGCCTCAACGACATGGTGGAAGACGCCGACATCGAACTGACGCTGCGGGCGATGTCCGCCAATCTGGAGCTCGCGGCGGCGCAGCTGGTACAGATGGCCAACGACAACGGCGGGCGGGACAACGTGTCGGTGATACTCGTCAAGGTCTTGCGGGCCTATCCGGCAGAGCGGGGAATCGTGGAGCGGCTCCGCAGCTGGCTGGAGTGAGCGCGGTACGCGAAGTTGGGGAGACGATCGTGGCGAAGCTGATTCTTAGCATGGACGGCCTTGTGCTCAAGGAGATCCCGCTGACCAAGGACAGGACGACGATCGGGCGCAAGCCGCACAACGACATCCAGATCGACAACCTGGCCATCAGCGGCGAGCATGCGGCGATCGTGACGATCCTCAACGATTCGTTCCTGGAGGACCTGAACAGCACGAACGGCACCTACGTCAATGGCCAGCCGATCAAGAAGCACTTTCTACAGACCAACGACGTGGTGGAACTCGGGAAGTACCGCCTCAAGTACCTGTCCGAGCGGACCTCCCAGAGCGCGCCCACGGATTACGAGAAGACGATGATCCTCCGGCCGGAGAACCGCGCGGCGCCGCCCGAGCCGCCGCGCCCGGCAACGGCTCCGTCGGCGTCCGCCGCTGCGGCAACGCGCACCGAACCTGCGGCAGCCGCCAATGCTGCGGCGCCGGCCGGAGACAGTCCGCCGGCGGCCCAGGTCAGGCCGGCACCGACAGGCGTGATCCAGGTGCTCAACGGCGTGAACGCCGGCCGGGAACTCGAACTGACCAAGACTCTCACGACGCTCGGCAAGCCCGGCGTCCAGGTTGCCGTGATCACCCGCCGGCCGCAAGGTTATTTCATCACTCACGTCGAGGGCGGCAGGCGTCCGCTGCTGAACGGCCGGGAACTCGATGTCCAGGCCCAGCCGCTGTACGACCAGGACGTGGTGGAGCTGGCCGGGGTCAAGATGGGATTCTTCCTCAAGAAGTAGCCCCGCCACCACCTCGGAATGACCCGTGCAGGCCTGGCAGCAGGCGACCGTGAACTCGTTCCTACCGGGGCGCTCGATGCGGTGCTAGGTTCGACTGCCCTCTCCGGTCACGGTATCCTTGAGGGCAGGCGCGGCTGGAGAAGGATTCG
>DATMWM010000314.1:0-11646 GCA_035562535.1 Rhodocyclaceae bacterium
GATTGCGGAGTTCGGCCGCGGCTACGGCGCATGGCTCGTCCAGGCCGCGCACGGGCGCGACGAAGCGCCGCTGGTGACCAGCCGGGCACCGAAATCGGTGAGCCGGGAGACGACCTTCGAGCGCGACCTGCATCCGCGCGCGGACCGGGACGTCCTGTCCTCCATCCTGCTCGGACTTTGCGAGCGCGTGCAGGGCGATCTGGAGCGCAAGGGCTACGTGGGGCGCACGGTCGGCATCAAGCTGCGCTACGACGATTTCCGCACGGTCACGCGGGACGTCACGCTGGAGCAGCCCACGGCCGAAGCCCAGGCGATCCGCGCCGCGGCGCGCGCGTGCCTGCGGCGCGCGGCGCTGGACCGCAAGCTGCGGCTGCTCGGGGTCCGGGTCGCCTCGCTGGTGCGGCCCGGCGAGGAGGGGCGGCGGACCGGGCCGGAGTCCCGGAACGACAGCCTCCCGCTGTTCGACTGAGTCGCAGCCTGCGCCCGTTCCTTCCCTTCGCCGCGTGCGGCACATAGAATCGCCGCATGCGCCTCGAACCTCTGCTGCTGGCTCTCGCGCTCGCGTGCCCGGCGCCCGGAGCCGGCGCCTTCGACGTGGCCGGCGTGCGCTCCGGCATGAGCCGTCAGGAGGTGCTCCTCGGCGCCGCCGGGTCCGGGATGAGGGCCGAGCCGGACGCCGCCGGCAACCTTCTGGTCCGCAGCCCCGGACAGGCCGGCATCGATGCCGCTTTCGGCTTCTGCGGCGACCGGCTGGTCGCCTATGACCGCGCCGTGCATACCGAGGCCGAGTACCAGGCGCTGCTGCGCGGGCTGTGGAGCCGCCTCGGCCCGCCTGAGCGGATGGATGTGGCCGGCGACATGGGCTGGGCCATGCCGGCCGCCGGCGGATTCCGCTCCGCCATCGCCATGGACTGGTTCGAGAACGGCGATCGGATCCGGCTCCGCTCCTTCGTCGAGTGGGAGACCGGGATGGATTCCCTGCGCCGCTTCCATCCGGCGAGCATAGGTTTCGCGACCCCCAGTCCCTGCGGGCGGCACTGAAGCGGGCCGCCCGGCATCCGCGACGCACGCCACGGTCCGCCCGGCACCGGACGCAAAGTAAATCACGATCGACTCCAGGCGGCCGGCCGCGGGGCGAACTGCTTCACGGCCCCGGCGGAATACGCCCAAATAGACTGAGTGCACCTTGGGAGCCGATGTACGTCCTGGATGGAGGAGACCATGTTTGCAGCCCGCACGAAGAGCCTGAACACGCTGAGCTTCCATCACACCTCGCGCCCGCTGGCCGAGGGCGAGAGCATCCCGCGCATGCCGACACTGCTCGAGCAGATCGAGGCCTGCCGGTTCGTCGCCGAGCAGCCCGCCGAGGAGGACGCCGGCGACGAATGCTGGGAAGACGACGACGATCCCGAGGACCCGGAATGCTGAAGCCTCCCGGCATTTTCCCCCGCGGGCTCGCCGCCAGGCGGTGGCGGCGGTTTGCCCGGCCGAGGTAGCTTTCGCAGGGCTGGATTCCCGGGTTCATCGCGCGGGCTGCGCCCATCGGCCGATTCCGGTTATTCTGGACGCCCGCGCCGATCGGGCCGACGCCGGTTAAAGCCCCAGGCCGGGGTGCCGATGTAGCCCGAGGAGTTCGCGGACCCGCCCATGAACGACCTGCACCAGAGAGCCTTTCGTTTCCTCGAACACCTCGCCGCCGACCTCTCCAAGGGCGAGGTGTCCTTCCCCACCTTCATCGACGCGACGGTCAAGGTCCGCCTGGCGGTCAATGACCCCTCGGTGACGGCCGACCGGCTGGCGCGCATCATCTCCGCCGAGCCGCTGCTCAGCGCGAAGGTGGTCAAGCTCGCCAACTCGGCCGCGCTCAACCAGACCGGCAAGGAGATCAGCGACCTGAAGAAAGCCGTGCTGCGGGTCGGCTTCGCGGCGGTGCGCACGACCGCGGTGGCGGTTGCGATGGAGCAGTTGGTCGCATCGAAGGATCTCGATGCGTTCCGCCAGACCTCGCAGACGGTCTGGCAGCACAGCCTGGACGTTGCCGCCATCTCTTACGTCCTTGCGCGCAAGCTCACCAAGCTCAATCCGGACGAGGCGATGTTCGCCGGGCTCGTCCATGACATCGGGCATTTCTACCTGATGTCCCGCGCCTCCAAGTACCCCGAATTGACCGAGCACTCCGAGGAACTGGGCCCGCTGCTCCAGGAATGGCACGCCTCGGTGGGCCATGCCGTGCTCGACGCCCTGGGGCTGCCGGAAGGAATCCTGAAGGCGGTGGACGAGCACGAGCTGCCGAACTACAGCATGCCGCCGCGCAACATGTCCGACGTGCTGATCGCCGCCAACGTGCTGACGCGCACGCCCAATCCCTTGGACAAGCCGCGCGATCCGGGCGACCGGGGCAATCTGGACGAGCAGGCGCTGAGGGAATTGCTGGACGAGTCCGAGCTGGAACTCAAGTCGATCGTCCAGGCGCTGAAGACCTGAACCCGCGCGCGTCCCGGTCAGGGACCGCCGTCCTGCCGCAGTATCTCCCGCGCGAAGAATTCCAGGGCCGCGTCCAGGTTCGCGGTCGCGGCCGTTCCCAGGTCCGCGCCGAGTTCGAAGGATTCGCCGCGGATCGCCAGCAGCCGGCAGCGCGGCGGCGGGCCGCCGACCACATCCGCATACACCTGCAGGACCGCGCTCGGCGACAGCGCGTGGCTGGAGTGGCTGTCGTCGCGACGGGCCGCCACTTCGGAGCAGGAGAACGGCGCCGGCGCGTCTGCCGAAGCATCCACGAACACCGCCAGCCGCCGGCCGATCAGGTCCAGGGCGTGCTCCACCTGGAGCTGGAAATCGGTGAGGAACTCGATGCCTCCCGGCACTTCGAGATGCCCGGCGGCCGCACGGGCGCGTTCGACGAAAGCGGGCCCGAGCGCGTCGTCGCCGCGGCTCGGATTGCCGTAGCCCAGGACCAGGACCGCCGCCGGCGGGCTCCGCGGACGAAGCAGATCGTCCAGGGGGACGTCAGCCTCCAAGGCCCTTCGTGCGGCGATCGACCAGGCTGCCGTCGGCGCCGATCAGTTCGACCTCGAGCGGCATCTTGCCGAGGGCATGGGTGGCGCAGGACAGGCAGGGATCGAAGGCGCGTATCGCGACCTCGATGTGGTTGAGCAGGCCCTCGGTGAGCTGCCTGCCGTCCAGGTAGCGCTTGGCCACCTGCCGGATCGACTCGTTCATCGCCTGGTTGTTGTTGGTGGTCGACACGATCAGGTTGCAGAACGTGACCACGTCGTTCTCGTCCACGCGGTAGTGGTGGAACAGGGTGCCGCGCGGCGCCTCGATCACGCCCACCCCGCGGGATTCGTGCTCGCCCTCGGTCACCAGGTCGCTGCCGGAGATGTCTTCGTCATGGAGCAGGTCCTTGATCGTCTCTGCCGAGTGCAGCATCTCGATCATGCGCGCCCAGTGGTAGGCGAGGGTGGCGTGCACCAGCCCGCCGCCGCCGAAGTCGACGAATTCGCGCCGCTCGGCCTCCGCCAGCGGCGTCGGGATGAAATCGCAGTTCTGCACGCGCGCCAGCGGCCCGACCTTGTACCAGCCGGCCTCCGGTCCGAGCGAGGTGATGAACGGGAACTTCATGTAGCTCCAGGGCTTCACTTCCTCGCTCAGGTACTGCCGGTAGTTCTGGTAGTCGACGTTGTCGAAGATGAGCTTGCCGTTGTCGTCGCGCGCGCGCAGCGTGCCGTGGTAGAAGTCGAGCGCACCGTCGTTGCCGACCAGGCTCATGATGTTCGAGCGGAACGAGCCGAAGCTGTTGTAGAGCGCCGGGTTCGCCAGGTGCAGCTTCTTGATTAGATGCACTGCCTCGCGGCTCCAGGACACGATCTGGTAGATGTCCTTGAGCAGGGTCGCGCGGTCCTCGGCGCTCAACGACCGGTTGACGCCGCCGGGGATCGAGCCGGTTCCGTGCACCCGCTTGCCGGCGGTCATGCGAATCACCTCCTGCCCGTACTTGCGCAGCAGCACGCCCTTCTTCGCGATGTCCGGATGCGCGGCCGCCACGCCGACGATGTTGCGCGCGCCGACCTCGCTGTCGAAGCCGAACAGCAGGTCCGGCGAGGACAGGTGGAAGAAGTGCAGGGCGTGGGACTGCAGCATCTGGCCGTAGTGCATCAGCCGGCGGACCTTCTCGGCGGTCGGCGTCAGGCGCTTCGCGCCCACGATCATGTCGATCGCCTTCGAGGCGGCCAGGTGGTGGCTCACCGGGCAGATGCCGCACAGGCGCTGCACCATGACCGGCACTTCCCAATAGGGCCGGCCCTGGATGAACTTCTCGAAGCCGCGGAACTCGACGATGTGCAACCGCACCTGATGCACGTGGCCGGCCTCGTCAAGCATCAGGGTCACCTTGCCGTGGCCCTCCACGCGCGACACCGGGTCGATGGCGACCCGCGTCAGCCCCTCGGGATGAGCGGCGGTTTCCAGTTCGAAAGCCATGGCTTTCCTTCCTTAAAATTCAGTCGAAATGAATCAGCCCGTGCCCGAGCCGGGGCGTGCGTCCGGCCAGCAGGTCGCTCAGAAACTTCCAGATGGCATCGGCGGAGGGCGGGCAGCCGGGCAGGAAATAGTCGATCTTGACCACTTCGTGCAGCGGATGCACCTTGTCCAGCGGCAGCGGAAGCTCCGGATCGTTCGGGATCATGCCGTTGACCACGCCGGCGCCGATGCTGGAGTAGACCTCCTGCAGGCAGTCGCGCAGGTCCAGGTGGTTGCGCTGGGCCGGCAGGCCGCCATTGACCGCGCAGGCGCCGATGGCCACCAGGATCTTGCAGTTCTTGCGGAACTCGCGCAGCACATGCACGTTCTCCGCGTTGCAGATGCCGCCCTCGATGATGCCGACGTCGCAGGGGCCGCAGTGCTTGATGTCGGTCAGCGGCGAGCGGTCGAACTCCACGAGGCTGAGCAGGTCGAACAGCCGCTCGTCGATGTCGAGGATGGACATGTGGCAGCCGAAGCAGCCGGCCAGCGAGGTGGTGGCAACGCGCAGTTTCTTGGTCACGGGTGCGTCCATCATCGCTTCTCCACCGGCGCGAAGCGTGCCGCCTGGGCGCTCACCGGCTGCGCGTCGTACTCGCGCTTGCCGATCGGCACGGCGAAGCCGCGCCGCTTCACCAGGATCACGCCGACCGGGCAGACCTCCATCGCCTTGTCGTCGACCGCGATGTTCGTGTCCGCCAGCCGGCCGGATTCGGCATTCACGGTCAGGTGTTTGCGCAGTCCGCGCCCGGCCAGGGCGAAGACGTCCTTGTGGTCGACCTCGTGGCTGGCGCGCACGCACAGCTCGCACAGGATGCAGCGGTTGAAGTCGAGCAGGATCTCGGGATGCGAGGCGTCCACCGGCCGGTCCGGGAACAGCAGGTTGAAGTGCGGGGTCAGCATGCCGAGGTCGTAGGCCATCGCCTGCAGCTTGCAGTTGCCGCTCTTCTCGCAGGACGGGCAGAAGTGGTTGCCCTCGACGAAGAGCATCTGCACCAGGATGCGCCGCTTGTCGTTCAGCTCCTGCGTATTGCTCTCGACCACCGCGCCCTGCACGGCGGGCATGGTGCACGAGGCCGCCGGGCGGCCGTTGACCGTCACCGTGCACAGCTTGCAGCTGCCGTGCGGCTTGAACTCGGGGTGGTAGCACAGATGCGGAATGAACGTGCCGGCGGCCAGCGCCGCCTGGATGATCGTCTGCCCCGGCTTGAAGGAAATCTCCTGGCCGTCGAGCGTGAAGGTATGCGCTACGGCCATCTCAGGCCTCCCTGGTGAGGTGTGCGCCGGCGTCGTCGCGGCCGGTCATCTGGCGGGCCGCCGCCAGCGCGCCGTCGAGGTCGAAGGCGGGCTGGAAGTCCAGCGACTGCAGCCTGCGTTCATAGGTCGGGCGGAACTTCTGCAGCGTGTCGAACAGCGGATTGCAGGCCGTGTGTCCCAGCCCGCAGTGGCTCGCAGTCTGCAGCACGCGGTTGAGGCTGAAGATGTCGTTGATGTCGTACTGGGTGCCGTGACCGCCGTGGATCTTGTCCATGGTGTCGCGCAGCAGCGTGGTGCCGACCCGGCAGGGGGTGCAGAACCCGCAGCTCTCGTGCGCGAAGAAGTGGGCGTAGTTGCGCGCCACCTCGAACATGTCGCGGCTCCGGTTGAATATGGTGAAGGCGCCCGCGGTCGGCAGGTCTTCGAAGGCGATCCGCCGCCTGAATTCGCTGTCGTCGATGCAGATCCCGGAGGGGCCGCTGATCTGCACCGCCTGGGTGTCCTGCGCGCCGCAGTCGTGGAGCACCTGCTCGACCGGCACGCCGAACGGATACTCGTAGATGCCGGGGCGCTGGCAGTCGCCGGACACCGACAGGATCTTGGTGCCGGCCGACTTGTTCGTGCCGACGCTGCGGTACCAGTCGCCGCCCTTGGCAGAGATCAGCGCCACCGCGGCGAAGGTCTCCACGTTGTTAACGATCGTCGGCTGCTGCAGGTAGCCGCTGGTCACCGGGTAGGGCGGGCGGTTGCGCGGCACGCCGCGCTTGCCCTCCAGCGACTCGATCAGGGCGGATTCCTCGCCGCAGACGTAGGCGCCGGCGCCGACGTGGATCTCGATGTCGAAGTTGAAGCCGGGCTGGCCGGCGATGTCGCGCCCGAGGAGGTTGGCCTCGCGGCGCGCCGCAAGCGTCTGCTCGAGCCGCTCGAGCAGGTAGGTGTATTCGCCGCGCAGGTAGAGCATGCCCTTCTCGGCGCCAAGCACGAAGGCGGCCACGGTCATGCCCTCGAACACCAGATCGGCGTGGCGGGTGAGCAGCACGCGGTCCTTGAAAGTCCCGGGCTCGCCTTCGTCGGCGTTGCACACGACGTAGCGGGCCTCGCCCAGCGCGTTGCGGCAGGCCTCCCACTTCGAGGCTGTGGTGAAGCCGGCACCGCCGCGCCCGCGCAGGTTCGAGCGCTTGATCTCGTCCAGCGTCTCGGTCGGGCCGCGCGCCACCGCCAGGTAGGACTCGCGCCAGGAGCGCTCGTTCGAGGCGCGCTCCACCGTGTCCTCCGGTCCGCGGGCGATCGCGGCGCGGATCGCGTCGCCGCGCTCCAGCGTGTTGCCGAGCAGGATGTCGCGGCGTTGGATGTTGTCCTCGACCGCGAAGTATTCCTCGGGCCACTCCGCCACCGGAACCTCGGAGCGGATCAGGTCGGCGATTTCCTCGACCCGCGCGCGCGTCATGCGCGTGACCGCGCGCTCGTTCACCAGGATTGCCGGTCCCTGGTCGCACATGCCGGTGCAGGAGGTGGTGCCGACGCTGACCAGACCGTCCTCGGAGACCTTGCCGCGCTCCACCCAGAGCTTGTGGCACAGGTGGTCCATCAGCTCCATGTTGCCCTGCATGCGGTCGGTGATGTTGTCGCTGAACAGCACGCGGTAGCGCCCCGCCGGCTTCGTGTGCAGAAAGCTGTAGAAACTCGCCACGCCCTCGACCCGGGAGCGCGGCAGGCCGAGCGCGGATGCAATGTAGGTCAGCGCCGCGGGCGGCAGATGGTTCCAGGCCACCTGCGCCTCGCGCAGGATCTGGAGCAGGTAGGTCGGCCGTCGGCGGTAGCGCTCGAGTATCGGGTCGAGGACCGCGGTGTGGCTGCTGGGTTCGCTCATGATCTGGTCGGGATTCCCTCGTGGGCTGGCGGGCGCCGGCGGCGGGGCGCGCCGCCGGGTTTGGAATCGGCAGTAGGGGTGCATTCTATGCTGCGGCAGCGCATTGCCGCAAATGCCGGGCCGCAGCAGGGCGCAGCCGCGTTCAGTCGCTCAGCAGCGTGCGCGCGGTCTCGAACCGGTCGGCATAGTAGCGCTCGGTGAGCCGGCTGATCTGGATGCGCCCGTTGCGGCTCGGCGCGTGCACGAAGCGGTCATCGCCCACGTAGATGGCCACATGGGAAAACGGCTTGTTGCGCGTGTTGAAAAACAGCAGGTCCCCGGGCCTCACGTCGGCGCGCTCGACCGGGCGTGCCAACCTGGCGATCTGCGCGGCGTTGTGCGGCAGGCGGAAGCCGGTGACCTGCTGGTAGATGTAGCTCACCATGCCGCTGCAGTCCATGCCCGAGTCCGGGTTGCGCCCGCCGAAGCGGTAGCCGATGTCGATCATCCCGAAGGCATACATGACCACTTCCCGGCCCTTCTCCGAATCGCCGAGCACCAGCGGCGCGCGCGGCGGCTCCGGGACCGTGGTGCGGGTCGCGCAGCCTGCGAACAGTAGCGCCGCCGCGAGCAGCCAGGGCAAGAGGCTCACCGTGGGCAAGGCCGGTCGGGAGGCGGAAAAACCGGCGCGCGCGCTCATGCCTGCAGCCAGAATGTCACCGGCCCGTGATTGACCAGTTCGACGTACATCTCGGCGCCGAAGCGCCCGGTCTGCACGCCCGGCAGGCGCAGACTGAGCGCGTCGGTCAGCGCGCCGAAAAGCGCCTCGGCCCGGGCGGGCGGGGCGGCGGAGGAAAAGCTCGGCCGCAGCCCCTTGCGGGTGTCCGCGGCCAGGGTGAACTGGGGCACCAGCAGCACGGCGCCGCCGGTGTCCGCCACCGACAGGTTCATCTTCCCCTCGCCGTCCTCGAACACCCGGTAGGCGGCCAGCCGTTCGGCGAGCCGGCCGGCGTTCGCCTCGGCGTCGCCGCGCTCGACGCCGATCAGGGCGACCAGGCCGGGGCCGATCACGCCGATGACGGCGCCATCGACCGTGACGCTGGCGCGGGTGACCCGCTGAATCAGTGCGATCATCGGCTGGCGAAAGTTGCGACGCGGCAAGTCTAACCGCGCCGGCGGGCGAATCAAGCCCCGGCCGGGCCGCGCCCCAGCGGCGCTCAGGCCCGGGTCTGGGGGGTCAGGCCGCCGCTGGCGATCTCCTCGCGAATCCAGGCGATGACGTCGTCGAGCATCGCGTCCAGGCTCACCGCGGCCTCGAAGCCGAGGACCGCCCGGGCCTTGCGGATGTCCGGCACCCGGTAGGGCACGTCGTAGCGGTAGGGCGTGTCGGAGACGTAGCGGAATTCCCTCGCCGGGCCGTGGATCTTGCGCCAGATCCGCTCGGCAAGCTCCAGCACCGAGATGCCCTTGGAAGTGCCGAGGTTGAAGTCCTGGTTCACGGCATCCGGCGATTCCATCGCCAGCCGGATGCCGCGGGCGAGGTCCGAGGCGGCGATGTAGTTGCGCACCTGGGTGCCCTCGCCGGTGAGGTGCAGCGGGTCCTGGCCGGTTAGGATCTTGATCACCAGGTCGGGCACCGCGTGATTGGTGGCGAGCTTGCCCGGCTGTGCCTTCGCGTCACCTTCGCCGCCCAGACCGTGCAGCCCGCGGCGCTCGCCGCGCCCGACCGGCGAGGAGGGCCGGATGATCGTGTAGGGCAGGCGGTACTGCTCCCAGGCGCCGAGAGCGAAATACTCCGAGGCGAGCTTCTGGAAGCCGTAGGTCGAGATCGGCGGCGGGCTCTTGCGCTCCGCGCCCTCCGGGGTGGGGAAGACGGCCGCCGACTCGTACACCATGGTCGAGGACAGCACGATCGCCCGCTCCAGATGGCCGTCCAGGCAGGCGTCGATCGCCGCGTCGAAGGTGGAGGCGTTGATCCGCTCGTTCTCGGCTAGCAGGTCGTACGCAAGCTCCGACAGCGAATGCATGCGCCCGACCAGGCCGGCGCCGCCCACGATCTGGTCGCAGTCCAGCGCCAGTTCGCGCAGCAGGTCGGTGTCGCGCACGTCGCCGGCGACGAAGCGGTAGCGCGGATGCGCGTCGTAGGCGTGCGCGCTGCCGCCGTAGCGGCTCCGGTCGTCGATGCCGATCACCTCGTGGCCGGCCTCCAGCAGTTCCGGGATCAGGTAGCTGCAGATGAATCCCGCCGCCCCTGTGCATAGCACTCTCATCGTCCGCCTCCCGCGCCTTCTATCAGATGCCCTCGCGCCCGAACAGGTCGCCCAGGTCGCTCAGGCGGAACACCGGGCCGTCCTTGCAGATGAAGAAGCGGCCCATCTGGCAGTGGCCGCAGAAGCCCAGGCCGCATTCCATGTGCCGCTCCAGCGTCACCCACACCCGGTCGCGCGCAATCCCCCGGCCGGCCAGGGCGATCGAGGTCGCCTCCATCATCCGCTCCGGGCCGCAGACATAGGCGACCGCGTTCGCCCCGTCCCAGGAGGCCTGGTGGATCGCGCTCACCGTCGAGCGGCCGGCGCCGGCACCGTCGCCGGTACGATGACGGCGCAGCCAGCGGCAGGTGACCTCCATGATGCCGCTTTGGTCCCACTGCTCCAACTCATCCGCGAACAGCATGTCCTGCGCGGTGCGAGCGCCATAGTAGAGCCGCACGGCGCCGAACTGCTCGCGCGCTTCGATCAGCCGGTCGAGCAGCGGCCGCAGCGGCGCCAGCCCGGTGCCGCCGGTGACCACCACCACGTCCTTGCCGTAGGCCGGCTCGATCGGCCAGCCGATGCCGACCGGCCCGCGTATGCCCACCGTGTCGCCGGCGGCGAGCGCGGTAATCGCTGCGGTGGCCGGGCCGGCGGCACGGATCGTGAGTTCGATGCCGTCCGGCGGCAGGTAGCGCGACACCGAGATCGCCGCGGCCGGATGGTTGGGCAGGCCGACCATGACGAACTGGCCGGGCCGGCCGTCCACGTGCGCCGCGTCCAGCCCGGCCAGGCGCAGCGTGGTGGTGTCGTGGGTTTCCGGCCGGATGTCCACGATGCGCGCGGTGGCGTAGGCCTGGCGGTCGTCGGCCACCGGCTCGAAGCGCGGCGGCGGCAGGTTCGGCTCCGCCGGGGCGATCGCCTGCAGTTCCTCGCGCACGTCGATGCCCACCGGGCACCAGGTGATGCAGCGTCCGCAGCCAGTGCAGCCGGAGCTGCCGAACTGGTCCCACCAGCTCGCGAACTTGTGGGTCAGCCACTGGCGGTAGCGGTGCTTCGGCTGGGAGCGGAAGTCGCCGCCGGCCACGCGCGCGAAGCCGGGGCTGAAGCAGGAGTCCCAGACGCGCTCGTTCACCGCCTCGGTGCCCGCCAGGTCGGTCGAGCGGCTGACGCCGGTGCAGAAGCAGGTCGGGCAGGCCAGCGTGCAGTTGCCGCAGGTGATGCAGCGGTTGGCTACCTCGGCCCAGCGTGGATGGTCGAGCTTGGCCATCAGCCGGTCGCGCAGCCCGGCGGTCTCGATCGGCTTGCCGATGCGGGTGCGCGTGGCCGCTACCGCCTGCACCGCCGCCACGGACTGTTCCAGCGTGGCCGCGCTCACCGGCAGCCTGCCCAGGATCTGCGCCCCGGCCGGGCTGGCCGCCTCGATCACGAAGCCGGCGTCGAGTTCGGTCAGGGCCAGGTCGTGGCCGGCGCCGGCCTTGACCTCCGGGCCGGTGCCCATCGATGTGCAGAAGCAGGTGGAGGCGCAGGTGGTGCATTGCACCGCCACCACCAGCGCCTCGCGCCGGCGCGCCTGGTAGTCGGTCTCGACGAAGGGGCCGCCGAGAAAGACCCGGTCCTGCACCGCCAGCGCGGCCAGTTCGCAGGCGCGCACGCCGAGGAAGGCGAGCTTCGGGATATCCTTCTGCGCCGGCCGGTAGGCGACCTCGCCATTTTTCTCGTAACGCGCCACGCTCATCGGCACCCGCGGCGGATAGGTGAATCGCTTCCAGG
>DATMWM010000315.1:0-11614 GCA_035562535.1 Rhodocyclaceae bacterium
GGCCTGGAGCGCGGCGAGCGATTCCTGGCCCTGCTTGGCCACCAGCCGGCTCTCCTTGGCGATGCTGTCGCCCTCGGCCAGGCGCTTCGCCAGTTCGCCCTGGAGCGCATCGACGCCGGTGCGCATCTCCCACCATTGCAAGGCGGAAGCGGCCAGCGCGATTACCGTGATCAGCAGGGCGAACTGCAGCCAGGCCGATCCGCCGCGGCCCTTATCCGCCGGTGCCGCGGGCGCCGCGGGTGCCGGCGCAGGCGCTGCCTGGGCGGCCGGGCCAAGCTCGGGCGCCGCGGCGGGCTGCTGTGCCGGGGTGTCGTCGGTCATCGCTGCGCTCCTGCCGGTACCGCCCCGAACTGCTCGATCAGGCCGGCCAGCAGGCCCTCGTCGCCGGGTCCGGTCAGCACCACCCGGGTCGCGCCGAGCGCGCGGGCCTGCTCGACGATGCGCTCGTGCGGCGCCAGCAGCAGGGTGCGGCCCAGCCACTGCCTGCCCAGCGCGCCGACCATGTCGTAGAGATTGCGCAGGCCCTCGCTGGAGGTGACCGTGATCGCGTCGAGTTCGCCGCGCGCCCAGAGCCGCAGCAGCGGCGCCGCGTCCAGGTTCGGCTTGCCCCGCCGGTAGCACTCGACGTACTCCAGGCTCGCGCCGCGGGCGATCAGCGTGTCGCCGAGCAGTTCGCGCCCGCCGTCGCCTCTGAAGATCACCACGCGCTTGCCGGCGATCGCCTCCGGCTGCAGCGGCGGCAGTTCCAGCAGCGCCTCGCTGTCGAAGCGCCCCGAGGGCGCGATCACCTCGCGGAAGCCGTGGCGGGCCAGTTCCTTCTCGCTGGACTTGCCGATGCAGGCCACGCGCACGCGCTGCGGCCAGGCGCGCCGGGCGGCGATCGCGTTCAGCGCCTTGTTCACCGCGTTCGGGCTGATGAACACGGCGAGGTCGAACTCGTCCAGGCGGTCGGCCAGGTCCATGATCGGGCGGGCGTCGGCCACGTCGTCGATCGCCAGCACGGGAAAGAGGACTGCGGCGCCGCCCGCCGCCTCGATGCCCTCGGCGAGCGTGCGCGCCTGGGCCGCCGGACGCGTGACCACGATGTGGCGCCCCGCGAGCGGCAGGGCGACGGTCGACGCAGCCGCCATCGGCGCGCTCATCTGGGATGGACGGGAAGCGCGGCGAGGATCGCGTCGGCCCCTGCGGCGCGCAGTTCCCCGGCCAGGCGCAGGCCGAGCGCCTCGGGCGCGGAGGCGTCCCCGGAAACCTCGGCCGCGGCGATGCGCGTGCCGTCCGGCAGGGCGACGAAGCCGCGCAGGCGCAGGCTGTCCCCGATGCGCTCGGCGTAGGCGCCGAGCGGCACCTCGCAGCTGCCGGCCAGCGCCCGCGAAACCGCCCGCTCGGCGCGCACGCGCAGCGCGGTGTCCGCATCGTCCAGCGGCTGCAGCCATGCGGCGACGTCGGCGCGCGAGGCCAGCGTCTCGATGCCCAGCGCGCCCTGCCCGGCCGCCGGCAGCGACACTTCCGCCGGCAGCACCGCGCGGATGCGTTCCGCCAGCCCCAGGCGGGTCAGGCCGGCCGCCGCCAGAATAATGGCGTCATAGTCGCCCTGGTCGAGCTTGCGCAGCCGGGTGTCCAGGTTGCCGCGCAGGCTGGTCACCGAGAGGTAGGGAAAGCGCGCGTGCAACTGGGCCTCGCGGCGCAGGCTGGAGGTGCCGACCACCGCGCCGGGCGGCATCTCCTCGAGCGCGGCGTAGCGGTTCGAGACGAAGGCGTCCAGCGGATTTTCGCGCTCGGGAACCGCCACCAGGGCGAACTCGGCGGGCAGATCCATCGGCACGTCCTTCATGGAATGCACCGCGAGATCGGCGCTGCCGTCGAGCAGCGCGGTCTCCAGCTCCTTGACGAACAGGCCCTTGCCGCCGACCTTGGACAGGGGCCGGTCGAGGATCTTGTCGCCGCGTGTGGTCATGCCGAGAATCTCGACCCGGCAGCCCGGATATAATTCGGCCAGCCGGTCCCGGACGTGCTCGGCCTGCCACATGGCGAGCCGGCTTTCGCGGGATGCGATCACGAGGCGTTCGGGCGGCGGAACGCGGGTCACGGGCATATGCGCTTCGATTACGTTTGGGGGACCGGCCGGCCGCTGCGCCGGCTGGCATGGCTGGCGATTCTAGCATGGCTGCCGGGCCCGCTCCTCGCTGCAGAAGACGCGTCGCTGACGCCGGCGCAGGACCTCCGGCGGGATGCCGCGCAGATGCGGGCGCGAAAGGTGCCGATGCTGATCCTGTTCAGCCGCGACGGCTGCAACTGGTGCGTGCAGGCCCGGCGCGACTACCTGGTCCCGATGCAGCGCGAGTCCTCGGCCCGCCGGCGGGTGCTGATCCGCGAAGTCGACGTCGACCAGGACGCGCCTCTGGTGGACTTCTCCGGCCGCAAGACGACCCACCGGGACTTCGGCACGGAAGAGAAGGCCCGCTTCACCCCGACGGTGATCCTCTACGGCCCGGACGGCGCCCGGCTCGCCGATCCGCTGGCGGGGGGTACCGGAATCGAGGGCCGCGTCTCGGCGCCGTCGGGAGCCGGTCCGGGCAGGGCGGGCGAGGCTGCGCCCGGCGCCTCGGCCTTGCGCGCAGGCGCGACCAGCGATGGCGTGACCGTGATCAGGCCAGGCTTGGCGCCGGCCTTGGGCGAGGCCGCCTCCTTCAGCCGGCGCTTCTCGTCCTCGGACAGGCTCTCGTATTCCTGCCACTTCTGCTTGACCGCCTCGCGCTGCTCGGGCGGAATGGCCTGCAACTCGCGGTAGCGCTGGCGGGCCTTGAGCCGCTGCTCGGGGGTGAGCTTGGCCCAGTCGCGCATGCGCGCCTGAAGCCGCCGCTGCTCCTCGGGCGACATGGTATGGAAGCGCGCGGCCACGCCCAGCCACTTGCGGCGCCGCGCGTCCTCCATGTCGTCCCAGTCGCCTACCAGGGGGGCGAGCACGATCTGCTGCTGGGTGGTGAGGTCCGCCCACTTCGGCGGCCGCAGTTCGGGAAGGGCGGCCTGGACCGGCCCGGCCAGGGCCAGCGCCAGGGCTATTGCTGCGCAGATACCTTTAGCCACGCATCGAATCCGCGGTCGAGATAGGCATTGATCGGCAGATCATCGGCCAGGAGGGCGGAATCGATCTCTTCGTTTTCGGCAGCCTGCTCCAGGGAATGCCAGTAGGACACGCCGCCCACGGTCAGCGCCAGGACGATCAGGGCGATCGCGGCCCGGGTGGCGGGCCAGAAGCCCTCCAGGTTCAGATGGCCGAAGCCGGCCAGGCTCAGGCGCGACGAGGTCGCCGGCACGCGCGCCAGCGCCCGCTCGCGGGCCAGCCGCAGCTTGCGGGCCGTTCCGGGCTCGATCGCATCGGCCGACGCGTCGAGCGCGTGCCGGATGCGCACGGAGAATTGTTGTTCGTTCATAGCTCGATGCCCTTGGCCTTGAGCGCGGCAGCCAGCGTGTGCGTGGCCCGGGAGCAGTGCGTCTTCACGCTGCCCTCCGAACAGCCCATGGCGGCGGCGGTCTCGGCAATATCCATATCTTCCCAGTAACGCATCAGAAAGGCTTCCCGTTGACGCGGCGGAAGCCTGGCGATTTCCCCTTCGATCACCGCCATCGTCTGGGCCTGTTCCACCAGCTGCTGGGGGGATTCGGCCTTGTTGGAGTCGCTTTCCGCCTCCAGGGTTTCCAGCGGATCCGTGTCCTCGTCCTCGCCGCCGCCGAACGAGGACAGCAGCGTGGTCCACATGGAGCGGACCTTCTGCCGGCGGTAGAAGTCCCGGATCACGTTCTGCAGGATGCGCTGGAACAGCATCGGCAGCTCGGCGGCCGGCTTGTCGCCGTACTTCTCGGCGAGCTTCATCATGGCGTCCTGCACGGCGTCCAGCGCCGCGTCCTCGTCGCGCAGCGCGAACATGGCCTGCTTGAACGCGCGGCGCTCCACGCCGGCGAGGAAACTCGACAGTTCGCTGCGGGAAATCAGGCGTGCGTCCCCTTCGGGAGCGGTGGGTGGGGGAAGGCCCGCGGGCCAGCCCGGAACGCCTTGACCAAACAGGGGCTAGCCTTTAAGGTTACGGGTCTTTCAGGCAACTCTTATATTTTGGATCGAGCCATGGTCTTGACGGGTGCGGAGATTGTAGTCAGGTGCTTGCAGGAAGAAAAGGTCGATTACGTCTTCGGCTATCCGGGCGGTTCGGTCCTGTTCATCTACGACGAGCTGTTCAAGCAGGACAAGGTGCGCCATATCCTGGTCCGCCACGAGCAGGGCGCGGTCCACGCGGCCGACGGCTACGCGCGTTCGACCGAGCGCGTCGGCGTGGCGCTGGTGACCTCCGGGCCCGGGGTGACCAACGCGGTGACCGGCATCGCCACCGCCCACATGGATTCGATCCCGATGGTGATCATCACCGGCCAGGTGCCGACCGCCGCGATCGGCCAGGACGCCTTCCAGGAGGTCGATACCGTCGGCATCACCCGGCCCTGCGTGAAGCACAACTTCCTGGTGAAGGACATCAACGACCTGGCGGTGACGATCAAGAAGGCGTTCTTCCTCGCCAGGAGCGGCCGGCCCGGTCCCGTGCTGGTGGATATCCCGAAAGACGTGACTGCGGCGAAGTGCGAATTCAGCTACCCGAAGTCGGTTTCGATGCGCTCGTACAGCCCGGTGCTCAAGGGCCATCAGGGCCAGATCAAGAAGGCGGTGCAACTGCTGCTCGAGGCCAAGCGGCCGATGATCTACACCGGCGGCGGAGTGATCCTGTCGGACGCCTCCGAGAAGCTGATCCGGCTCGTCAAGCTGCTCGGCTACCCGGTGACCAACACGCTGATGGGACTGGGCGCGTTTCCCGGCACCGACCCGCAGTTCCTCGGCATGCTCGGCATGCACGGCACCTACGAAGCGAACATGGCGATGCAGTACTGCGACGTGCTGCTGGCCGTGGGCGCGCGCTTCGACGACCGGGTGATCGGCAATCCGGCGCACTTCTCCCAGGTGGCGCGCAAGATCATCCACATCGACATCGACCCGTCGTCGATCTCCAAGCGGGTGAAGGTGGACATCCCGATTGTCGGCAACGTGCCGGACGTGCTCGATGACATCGCCAAGCTCGTGGAGGCCACCGGCGAGAAGGCCGACCAGGACGCCCTGCGCGCCTGGTGGGCGCAGATCGAGGAATGGCGCAAGCGCGACTGCCTGAAATACGACCGCAAGAGCGAGATCATCAAGCCGCAGTTCGTGATCGAGAAGCTGTGGGAGGTGACCAAGGGCGATGCCTTCGTGACCTCGGACGTCGGCCAGCACCAGATGTGGGCCGCCCAGTACTACAAGTTCGACAGGCCGCGGCGCTGGATCAACTCGGGCGGCCTGGGCACGATGGGCTTCGGCCTGCCGGCCGCCATGGGCGTGCAGCTTGCGCATCCGGGCTCGCCGGTCGCCTGCGTCACCGGCGAGGGCAGCATCCAGATGTGCATCCAGGAACTGTCGACCTGCAAGCAGTTCCGGCTGCCGATCAAGATCGTCAACCTGAACAACCGCTACCTCGGCATGGTGCGGCAGTGGCAGCAACTGTTCCACGGCAACCGCTACGCGGAATCCTACATGGATTCGCTGCCCGACTTCGCCAAGCTGGCCGAGGCCTATGGCCATGTCGGCATGACCATCGACAAGCCCGGCGACGTCGAGGGCGCGCTCAGGGAGGCCTTCAAGCGCAAGACCGACCTGGTGTTCCTCGACTTCAAGGTCGACCAGACCGAAAACGTCTATCCCATGGTCCAGGGCGGCAAGGGTCTCACCGAGATGATCCTGTCGTCCGAGGATCTGTAACGCAGCGTCTCCGGCGCGACCATCGGGACACGCAGGCTGATCAAGCGACGTGTCGGCCCCCGTTCGACCCACCGGACGGCGGGGGCCGCAGGCACCGGCTCCCGGCAGCCTGTTTCCGCTGGCGTTCTGGTTCAAGCCACAGACTCGAGCCAACCTTCCTATGCGACACGTCATCTCATTGCTGATTGAAAACGAAGCCGGCGCCCTTTCGCGGGTTTCCGGCCTGTTCTCCGCCCGCGGCTACAACATCGAATCGCTCACGGTGGCGCCAACCGAGGATCTGTCCATGTCCCGCATGACCATCGTCACGGTCGGCTCGGACGACGTGATCGAGCAGATCACCAAGCAGCTGAACAAGCTGGTCGAGGTGGTCAAGGTGGTGGACCTGTCCGAGGCGGCGCACATCGAGCGCGAGCTCATGCTGATCAAGGTGCGCGCCACCGGCAAGGACCGGGAGGAGATGAAGCGCATGGCCGACATCTTCCGCGGCCGCATCATCGACGTCACCGAATCCACTTTCGTGATCGAGCTGACCGGCACGGCCGCCAAGCTCGACTCGTTCATCGAGGCGATCGACGGGTCGCTGATCCTCGAGACGGTGCGTACCGGCGTGTCCGGCATCGGCCGGGGCGACCGCATCCTCAAAGTGTGAAGCGTCGGGAGCGAGGCGTGAGGGGCAAATCCCTCGGACCTTGCTCCTTGCCCATCACTCCTCACCCCTAACGTTTTCTTGGAACTCGACATGAAAGTCTATTACGACAAGGACGCCGACCTGTCGCTCATCAAGGGCAAGAAGGTCACCATCATCGGCTACGGCTCGCAGGGGCACGCCCACGCCCAGAACCTGAACGACTCCGGCGTCAAGGTGACCGTCGGCCTGCGCAAGGGCGGCGCCTCCTGGGACAAGGCCGAGAAGGCCGGGCTCAAGGTCAAGGAGATCGGCGAGGCGGTGAAGGGCGCGGACGTGGTCATGATGCTGCTGCCGGACGAGCAGATCGCCGGCGTCTACCGCGACGAGGTCGAGCCGAACATCAAGAAGGGCGCGGCGCTTGCCTTCGCCCACGGCTTCAACATCCACTTCAGCCAGGTCGTGCCGCGCGATGACATCGACGTGATCATGATCGCGCCCAAGGGCCCCGGCCACCTGGTGCGCTCGACCTACCAGCAGGGCGGCGGCGTGCCCTCGCTGATCGCCGTGTTCCAGGACAAGTCCGGCAAGGCGCGCGACATCGCGCTGTCCTACGCCGCGGCCAACGGCGGCACGCGTGGCGGCGTGATAGAGACCAGCTTCAAAGAGGAGACCGAGACCGACCTGTTCGGCGAGCAGGTGGTCCTCTGCGGTGGGCTGACGGCGCTGATCCAGGCCGGCTACGAGACCCTGACCGAGGCCGGCTACGCGCCGGAGATGGCCTACTTCGAGTGCCTGCACGAGGTTAAGCTGATCGTCGACCTGATCTACGAGGGCGGCATCGCGAACATGCGCTACTCGATCTCGAACAACGCCGAGTATGGCGACGTGTCCCGCGGGCCGCGCATCATCACCGACCAGACCAAGGCCGAGATGAAGAAGATCCTGCGCGAGATCCAGACCGGCCAGTACGCCAAGGAGTTCATCCTCGAGAACCGCGCCGGCGCGCCAGTGCTCAACGCCAGCCGCCGCCTCATGGCCGACCACCAGATCGAGCAGGTCGGCGCGAAGCTGCGCGACATGATGCCCTGGATCAAGAAGAGCCGTCTGGTGGACAAGGCGAAGAACTAGGATCGGGGATCGTGGATCGAGGATCGGGCAAACCGCTGGCCTTTCCCTCGATCCTCGATCCTGAATCCTCAATCCTATGAACTATCCTCATCCGATCATCGCCCGCGAGGGCTGGCCCTTCCTCGGCATCGCGCTCGGGCTGTCGCTCATGATCACCGCCTCGGCGGGCCTGCTCTGGGCGCTGCCGTTCTGGCTGGTCACGTTGTTCGTGCTGCAGTTCTTCCGCGATCCCGCGCGGCCCGTGCCGGGCGATGCGCGCAGCGTGCTCTCGCCCGCGGACGGCCGCATCGTCGCGATAGAGCAGACGCGCGACGCCTACCTAGACCGCGACGCGCTGAAGGTCAGCGTGTTCATGAACGTGTTCAACGTGCATTCGAACCGCAGCCCGGTGGACGGCGAGGTGAAGCAGCGCTGGTACAACCGCGGCAGTTTCGTCAATGCGGCGCTGGACAAGGCCTCGGTCGAGAACGAGCGCAACGCGTTGTGGCTGCGCGCCGAGGCGGGCCACGACGTGACCTGCGTACAGGTGGCCGGCCTGATCGCGCGCCGCATCCTGTGCTACGTGCAGGCCGGCGACCGGCTGGCGCGCGGACAGCGCTACGGCTTCATCCGCTTCGGTTCGCGTGTCGACGTCTACCTGCCGCCGGGCAGCCAGGTCAGGGTGACAATCGGCGAGAAGGTCTACGCCTCGGCCACCATCTTGGCGGAACTGCCCGCCTGAGCCCGGCGCGCGCGTCGCGCCGCGTCCTCCCTCCGCTCGCGCCATGATCGACTGGTCCGGCATCCGCACCGTCTTCCTGGACATGGACGGGACGCTGCTCGACCTGCACTACGACAATCACTTCTGGCTGAGCCACGTGCCGCGGCGCTACGCCGAGAAGCACGGCGTCGGGGAAGCCGCGGCGCGGGAGGATCTGCTCGCCCGCTATCGCAGCCGCGCGGGCACCCTGGAGTGGTATTCGGTCGATTTCTGGAGCGACGAACTTGGTCTCGACATCGCCCGGCTGAAGGAGGAGGTGGCGCACCTGATCGCGGTGCATCCCCACGTCCCGGAATTTCTCGACGGACTGCGCGCCTGCGGCAAGCGCGTGGTTCTGGTGACGAACGCGCACCACAAGAGCCTTACGCTGAAGATGGGCCGCACGGGCCTGGACGCCCGTTTCGATGCCATCGTCACCTCCCACGCGATCGGACAGCCCAAGGAGCAGCCGGCCTTCTGGGATGCGTTGCAGGCGATCGAACCCTTCGAGCCGCAGGACACCGCCCTGGTCGACGACAGTCTGCCGGTGCTGCGCGCCGCGCGGCAGTACGGCATCGGCTGCCTGATCGCGGTGGCCCAGCCGGACACCCGCCAGCCGCCAGCGGCGGTCACCGAGTTCCCGGCGATTGCCAGCTTCCTGGACATCATGCCCGCCGCCGGCTGAGCCCGGGCGGCGAAAGCGATCGGCTACAATAGGCCTTCGCCACCACGAGGCAGACCGGTCATGCCGGAGATCCGATCCCGCAAGCCCCTGTTCAATCCCGAGTTGCGGCGGCGCGGGATCTACGTCCTGCCCAACCTGTTCACCACCGCTGCCCTGTTCGCCGGCTTCTATGCCATCGTCCAGGCGATGAACCTGCGCTTCGAGCACGCGGCGGTGGCCGTCTTCGTCGCCATGGTGCTCGACGGCCTGGACGGGCGGGTCGCGCGGCTCACCCGGACGCAGAGCGCCTTCGGCGCCGAGTACGATTCGCTGGCGGACATGGTGTCCTTCGGCGTCGCGCCCGCGCTGGTGGTCTACGAGTGGGCGCTCAAGGGCCTCGGGCGCTGGGGCTGGATCGCGGCCTTCGTCTATTGCGCCGGGGCGGCACTGCGCCTGGCGCGCTTCAACACCACGCTCGAGGTGATCGACAAGCGCTACTTCCAGGGACTGCCCAGTCCGGCGGCGGCGGCGCTGGTGGCCGGCATGGTCTGGGTGCTGATCGACAACGGCACCAGCGGCGAGCAGGTGCGCTGGTACGCATTTGCGCTGACACTGTTCGCCGGCATCACCATGGTGAGCAGCGTGCGCTTCTACAGCTTCAAGGACATCAACCTGCGGCGCAGCGTGCCCTTCATCGTGATCATCGCGCTGGTGCTGGTGTTCGTCTTCATCTCGTCCTACCCGCCCGGCGTGCTGTTCGCGCTGTTCCTGGCCTATTCGCTGTCCGGATACGTCATGGCCGCCTGGGACTGGCGCAAGCGCCGGAAGCCGGCCTGATCCATCCCCCGCTCGCCTATTGCTTCTCAATTTCCAAACCGCTATATTCGGCCGCATGGTCGATATGACGCTCTCCGTCGCGCTGTTCCTCGCCCTCTCCGGCCTGCTGCTGGCACGGCCGCTACTGCGCCTCGCGCGCTAAATACCCCTCCCCACAATTCGGTTTTGCGCGGCTGCACCGGCAGAGACGCCGGAGTACGGCCAAGGATTGAAACGTTTCCCTTCAGGAGACCACGATGAAAGAGCATTTGGTTATCTTCGACACCACGCTCCGCGACGGCGAGCAGAGCCCGGGCGCCTCGATGACCCGGGACGAGAAGCTGCGGGTGGCCAAGCAGCTGGAGCGCATGCGGGTGGATGTCATCGAGGCCGGCTTCGCCGCCGCCTCGCCTGGGGACTTCGAGGCGATCCGGGCGGTCGCCCAGGCGATCAAGGATTCCACCGTGTGCTCGCTGGCGAGGGCCAATCCGAACGACGTCACCAAGGCGGGCGAAGCGATCCGTCCGGCCAAGAGCGGACGCATCCACACCTTCATCGCCACCAGCCCGATCCACATGGAGAAGAAGCTGCGCATGCAGCCGGACCAGGTGGTCGAGGCCGCGGTCGCGGCGGTGAAGCTCGCGCGCCAGTTCACCGACGACGTGGAGTTCTCGGCGGAGGACGCCGTGCGCTCCGAGCTGGATTTCCTGTGCCGGGTCTTCGAGGCGGTGATCGCGGCGGGCGCGCGCACCATCAACGTGCCGGACACGGTCGGCTACAGCGTACCGTCCCTGTGGGGCGAGCGCATCCGCATGCTGATCGAGCGGGTGCCGAATTCCGACAAGGTGGTCTGGTCGACCCACTGCCACAACGACCTCGGCATGGCGGTGGCGAACTCGCTGGCGGCGGTGCTGGCCGGGGCGCGGCAGGTGGAATGCACGGTGAACGGACTCGGCGAGCGTGCGGGCAACGCCTCGCTCGAGGAGGTGGTGATGGCGGTGAGGACGCGCGCGGACGTGTTTCCCGTGGAGACGCGCATCGACACCACCCAGATCGTTCCCTCGTCCAGGCTGGTCTCGCAGATCACCGGCTATCCGGTGCAGCCGAACAAGGCGATCGTCGGGGCGAACGCCTTCGCCCACGAGTCGGGCATCCACCAGGACGGCGTGCTCAAGCACCGCGAGACCTACGAGATCATGCTTGCCCAGGACGTGGGCTGGCATTCCAACCGGCTGGTGCTCGGCAAGCTCTCGGGGCGCAACGCGTTCCGCACGCGGCTGCAGGAGCTGGGCATCGAGATCGAGTCGGAGGAGCACCTGAACGCGGCGTTCTCCCGGTTCAAGGAACTCGCCGACCGCAAGCAGGAAGTGTTCGACGAGGACTTGCACGCGCTCATGTCAGACGAGACCGTGACCCCGACCCAGGAGCACTACAAGCTGGTGTCGATGAAGTTCGCCTCGGAAACCGGGGAGAGACCGCACGCCTGGATCACGCTGTCCGCCGCGGGCGCGGAGAAGCGCGCCGAGGCCCAGGGCAGCGGGCCGGTGGATGCCTCGTTCAAGGCGATCGAGTCGGTGGCCGCGAGCGGCGCCGAGCTGCTGCTCTACTCGGTCAACAGCATCACCGGCGGCACGGACGCGCAGGGGGAAGTCACGGTCTGGCTGGCGAAGAACGGGCGCGTGGTCAACGGGCAGGGCGCGGACACCGACATCGTGGTGGCCTCCGCCAAGGCCTATCTCAACGCCCTGAACAAGCTGGTCTCCAAGGCCGACCGGGTGAATCCCCAGGCAGAAACCGTTTGAGCGC
>DATMWM010000316.1:0-7050 GCA_035562535.1 Rhodocyclaceae bacterium
GTCTGCTGGTCCATGCCCGGGCCGTTGTCCGCCACGGTGACCTGCGCCATGCCTGCGTCCTGGACGGCGCGCAGCGTCAGGGTGACGGTCGGCGACTTCGTCCCGGCGTCGCGCATCGCCTCGACGCCGTTCTGCACGAGCGTGGCCAGCACCTTCTCGATCTGCAGGCAGTTCGCCTGAACCGGCGGCAGGCCGGCTTCCATTTCCAGCACCGGGCGGAATCCGCCATAGCCGGCGGCCTGCGCGCCCTGCAGCGCCCGGCGCAGGCACTCGTCCAGATCCACCGGTTCGGTCTGCGCCTCGCCCTGGCGCAAGAACTCCATCAGCTCGCGCACCACCCGGCCGGCGCGCTGCGCCTGCTGCGCGCTGTTCTCCAGCGCATGCGTGAGCTTTTCCGGGCGCGGGTTGCCGGCGCGCAGCAGGCGCAGGGCGGCCTCCGCGTAGGAACTGACCGCGTTCAGTGGCTGGTTGAGTTCGTGCGCCAGCGCCGCGACGGTCTGGCCGGCCACCTGTACGGCCATCAGCCGGTCCATCTTCGCGCGCAGTTCCCTCAGCGCCGTCTCGGCCCGGCGGCGCTCCTCGATGTCTTCCACCACGGAGATGAAGTAGTCCGGCTGCCCGTCCGCACGACGCACCAGGGCGACGGTGAGGTTCGCCCAGACCGCCCCACCGTCCTTGCGCAGGTAGCGCTTCTCCATCGAATAGGCATCCGCCTCGCCGGCGAGCAGCCTGCGCACCTGGGCCATGTCGGGATCGAGGTCCTCCGCAAAGGTGATGTCCTGGAAGGTGCGCCCGAGCAGTTCCTCGCGCGCATAGCCGAGGATCTCGCAGAGCTTGCGGTTCATGCGCAGCCAGCGGCCGTCGGGCGCGACGTGGGCGATGCCCACGGCGGCCTGCTCGAACGTGGCGCGGAAGCGCTGTTCCGCCTCCCGCAGCGCATCCTCGGCCCGCTTGCGCTCGCCGATGTCCTGGCAGAAGGCCATGAAGCGGTTCGCGTCCACCCGCACCGCCCGCAGCGACGCCCAGACCAGCGCGCCGTCGCTGCGGCGCAGCCGGTACTCGGCCTCGAGCCTGCCTTCCCCGACCAGCCGGGCGAATTCCGCGGCCGTGCGCTCGTGATCGGGCTCGGGCACGATGTCGAGGACATGCATGTGCAACAGCGCGGCAGTGTCGTAGCCGAGCAGCGCGGTCGCCGCCGGGTTGCAGTCGACGTAGCGGCCGCGCTCGTCGGTGACGAACACCGCGACCGGCGAATGCTCGATGTAGGAGCGGAACTTCGCTTCGCTCGCCCGCAGGGCTTCTTCCGCCTGCTTGCGCTTGCTGATGTCCTGCCTTGCGGCGACCCACACGCCCCCGCGCTCGGCGTGCTCGAAGGAGGAGATCGTCAGGAAGGACCAGAAGGTTGCCCCGTCCTTCCTCATGCTGAGCACCTCGCCACTCCACGTTCCGTCGTGTTCGAGCTCGGCCACGATCTCGCGCGAGATCTCGCGCGGCGATCGCTCGGTGGGGGCGTTCAGCACCGAGACATGCCTGCCGAGCAGTTCCCCGGGCGCGTAGCCGAACATCGCGTCGAAGTTCGGATTGGTGTGGATGATGCTGAAGTCGCCGGCGCGCACGAGATAGATGCCCGCCTGCACGTTGCTCATCATCGCGCTGTCCAGGCGCAGCGCCTCCTCGGCGTGCTTGCGCTCGGTGATGTCGTCCTCGATCGCGGTGTAATGGGTCACCTGGCCGCGCTCGTCCAGCACAGGCGAGATGATCGCCGACTCCCAGTAGAGCGAGCCGTCCTTGCGCTGGTTGAGGAACTCGCCCCGCCAGATCTCCCCGCGGCTGATCGTCTGCCATAGCCGCCGGTACTCGTCCGGCGGCGTGCGTCCCGACTTGAGCAGGCTCGGTGTCTTGCCGATCGCCTCGGCCGCCGTATAGCCGGTCGTCTCGACGAAGCGCGGATTCACGTACTCGATGACGCCGTCCGCGTCGGTGATGACCACGGTGCTGGCGGTCTGCTCCACGACCCGGGAGAACAGGGTCAGCGCCTTCTCCATGCGGCGCCGCGCGGTCACGTCCTGGATCGTCACGAGGACCATGCCGTCGTCCATCGGGCTCAGCCCGATGTCGGCGGCGAACTCGCTGCCGTCCTTGCGCAGGCCGTAGAGGTCGCCGCCGGCGGCCAGCATGCGCTTGCGCGGCGTGACGCCGTAATCGGTGCGGTGCGAGCTGTGCCGGCCGCGCAAGCGCGCCGGGACGAGGGAATCTACCGGCAGCCCGCTGAATTCATGGTCCGGGTAGCCGAACAGCGCCTTCGCGGCCGGGTTGGCCAGGGCGACCGACCCTGCCGCGTCCACGATCAGCATCGCGTCGGCGGAGGCGTCGAAGAGCCAGCGAAAGTCCTTGCCTTCCAGCGACTCGATCATCGGGTCATGTCCGCGCGGGCCGGGCGGTTGCAGCCCGACACTGTATTTTCAGTCCGGCCCGGATGTCTAGTGCCGCCGCTCTAATCGAGCGGTTGACAGGGCGCGTTTTGGACGTATGATTCAAACGAACGTTTGAACCAGGCACCGGTGACGGCACTCGAAACCAAGACGGCGAACGGCGATACCCGCGAGCGCATTCTGGATGCGGCGGAGAGCCTGTTCCTCGATCACGGCTTCGAGGGCACCTCGATGCGCATGATCACCGCCCAGGCGGAGGTCAATCTCGCTGCCGCGAACTACCACTTCGGCAGCAAGGAGGCGCTGATCCAGGAGGTGTTCCGCCGGCGGCTGTACTGGTTGAACCGGGAACGGCTGCGCGCGCTCGATGCAATGGAGCGCGAGGCCGGCGGTGCGCCGCTCAAGCCCAGCCAGATCGTGGAAGCGTTCTTCGGCACGGCCCTGCGCCTGGCCGGCGACACGAAACACGGCGGGATGCGCTTCATGCGGCTGCTCGGCCGGACCTACACGGATCCGACGCAGTTCGTGCGCACCTTCCTGGCGGCGGAGTATGCCGACGTGGTGGAACGCTTCTCGGCGGCGCTGTTTCGCGCGCTGCCGGACGTGCCGCGGGACGAGATCCTGTGGCGGTTCCACTTCATGCTCGGGGCCATGGCCTATGCCCTGGCCGGCACCGATGCCCTGCAGATCATCGCGGGCAAGGTGGCCGACGACGATCCGGCGGCGATCGCGCCGCGGCTGATGTCGTTCCTGCTGGGCGGGCTGCGCGCGCCGCTGCCCGAGAAGAACGTCAAGAAGAACGCGGCCCGGGCGAGAGGAGCCGGACCGCGCGCCAAGGGCCGCAGCGCGGCCTGAACCGACCGGCGCCGCGAGGCGGCCGGCGAATCCGACAAACTGGCGCGCGGTATGCGCCGAAGACACCGAAGGAGACGTACATGTTGTGGCTGATCCTCTCCCTGCCTGTGGCAGTTGTGGCGCTCGCCTATGTGCGGGCGCCGCTTTTCTTGTGGTCGCTGGCAGGCGCGCTCTGGCTGGCGGCGGCGGCCGTCGTCGGGCAATGGCCCGCGGCGGCGGGCGTGGCCGTGCTCGGCGCCTATCTGGTGCTGGCGGCGCTGTTCAACATCAAGCCGCTGCGTCGGGCGCTGGTCAGCCGGCCGATGCTGGCGAGCTTCCGGCGCATCCTGCCGCCGATGTCCCAGACCGAGCGCGAGGCGCTGGAGGCGGGCACGGTGTGGTGGGAGGGCGACCTGTTCCGCGGCCGCCCGGACTGGACCAAGCTGCACGCCTATCCCCAGCCGAAGCTCACCCCCGAAGAACAGTCCTTCCTGGACAACGAGACCGAGCAGCTTTGCGCCATGTCGGACGACTGGGAGACCAGCCACGTCCTCTACGACCTGCCGCCCCATGTCTGGCAGTTCATCAAGGACAAGGGCTTCCTGGGCATGATCATTCCGCGCAAGTACGGTGGCAAGGAGTTCTCGGCCTACGCCCACTCCCAGGTGGTGACCAAGCTGTCCACGCGCTGCTCGGCCACCTCGGTCAGCGTCATGGTGCCGAATTCGCTCGGCCCGGCCGAACTGCTGCTGCACTACGGCACCGAGGAGCAGAAGAACCACTACCTGCCCAGGCTGGCCAAGGGCCTGGAGATCCCCTGCTTCGCGCTGACCTCGCCGCACGCTGGTTCCGATGCGGCCTCGATCCCTGACCTCGGCGTCGTCTGCAAGGGCAACTGGGAAGGCCGCGAAGTGCTCGGCATGAAGGTCACGTGGGACAAGCGCTACATCACCCTGGCGCCGGTGGCCACCCTGCTCGGCCTGGCGTTCCGGCTGTACGACCCGGACCGCCTGCTCGGCGAGACCGAGGACCTCGGGATCACCTGCGCCCTGGTGCCGACCGACCATCCCGGCGTGGTGATCGGGCGCCGTGCGCTGCCGCTGAACGCCGTGTTCCAGAACGGCCCGACCCAGGGCAAGGAAGTGTTCATGCCGCTGGAGTGGATCATCGGCGGGCCGGCGATGGCCGGCCAGGGCTGGCGGATGCTCATGGAGTGCCTGGCGGCCGGCCGGTCGATCTCGCTGCCCGGCTCGAACACCGGCATGCAGAAGCTGGCGGTGCGCGCCGTGGGCGCCTATGCCCGGGTGCGCCAGCAGTTCAAGATGCCGATCGGCCGCTTCGAGGGCGTGCAGGAGCCGCTGGCGCGCATGGGCGGCTACCTCTACATGTCGGATGCCGCGCGAGTCATGACCGCGGGCGCGATCGACCTGGGCGAGAAGCCCTCGGTGGTCTCGGCGATCGTCAAGTACCACGTCACCGAGCGGGCCCGGCAGGTGGTCAACGACGGCATGGACGTGATCGGCGGCAAGGGCATCTGTCTCGGGCCGAGCAACTTCCTCGGCCGCGCCTACCAGCAGATCCCGGTGGGCATCACCGTCGAGGGCGCGAACATCCTCACGCGCAGCCTGATCATCTTCGGCCAGGGTGCGATCCGCTGCCATCCCTACCTTCTCTCCGAGATGCGTTCCGCCACCGATCCCGACCGCAAGCAGGGGCTGCGCGACTTCGACGAGGCGGTGTTCTCGCACTTCGGCTACATCCTGTCCAACGCCGCCCGGGCGCTGGTCATGGGTCTCACCGGCGCCCACTGGGTGCGCGTGCCGGCCAACGTGGCGCCCGAGACCCGGCGCTATTACCAGCAGCTCACCCGCTTCTCCGCCGGCTTCGCCTTCCTGGCCGATGCGGCCATGCTCTGGCTGGGCGGCGCGCTCAAGCGTAAGGAGAAGCTCTCCGCGCGCCTGGGCGACATCCTGTCCATGATGTACCTGTGCTCGGCCACGCTGAAGCGCTTTGAGGCCGAAGGCCGCCAGGCTGCGGACGCGCCGCTGATGCACTGGGCGATCTGGGACGCCATGTTCAAGGCGCAGAACGCCATGGAGGGCGTGACCTCGAATTTCCCGAACCGGGTGATCAGCGCCATCCTCCACGCGATCGTCTTCCCGATCGGCCGGCCCTACGTGGTGCCCTCCGACCGGCTGGGCGGCCAGGTCGCCGACCTGGTGATCCAGCCCGGCGCGGCCCGGGATCGGCTCACCGCCGATACCTTCGTTCCGGAATCCGAGACCGACCCGGTGGGCGCGCTCGAACTCGCCCTGGCGGCGACCGTGGTCGCCGAGCAGATCGAGGCGCGGATCCGCGTTGCCCACAAGGAGCGCCGCATCGCCGGGCGCACGCCGGACGAATTGGCGCAGGCCGCGCTCGAGGCGGGCGTGATCACGCCGGCCGAGCAGGGGCAGTTGAAGCGCCGGGACGAGTTGCGCAACATCGTCATCCGGGTGGACGACTTCCCGCGGGACTTCGGCGTCAAGGTCACGCCGGAGCAGCCGCAGCTCAAGCGCATCGCCGCCTGAGCGGGCGATAGGACCGCGGCGGCACGGCGACCGCAAGGCGCCGTGCCGCCGCGGCGCACTGCAAGGAAAGGGACTCCCGCATGCAATCCCAGAACGTGTATGTCGTCGATGGCGCCCGCACGCCCTTCCTCAAGGCGCGCAGCGGGCCGGGGCCTTACTCGGCCTCGGACATGGCCACCGCCGCCGGCCGCGCCCTGCTGCTGCGCCAGCCGTTCGGCGCGGATGCGCTGGACGAGGTGATCCTGGGCGCGGCCTCGCCCTCGCCGGACGAGGTGAACATCGGCCGGGTGGTGACCCTGCGCATGGGCTGCAGCGACAAGGTGCCCGGCTGGACCGTGATGCGCAACTGCGCCTCGGGCATGCAGGCGCTGGATTCGGCGATCGCCAACATCCGCACCGGGCGCTCCGAACTGGTGCTCGCCGGCGGCGTCGACGCCTTGTCGCGGGCGCCGCTGCTGTTCTCCGAGGCCATGGTGCGCTGGCTGTCCGGCTGGTACGCGGCGAAGAGTTTCGGCCAGCGCGTGCAGGCTGCCGCCCGCTTCCGGCCCGCCTACCTGGCGCCGGTGCTCGGCATCCTCAAGGGGCTGACCGACCCGGTGGTCGGCCTGTCCATGGGCCAGACCGCCGAGAACCTGGCCTGGCGCTTCGGCATCGATCGCAGACAGATGGATGCCTTCGCGCTCGCCAGTCACCTGCGGGTGGTGGCCGGCCGCAAGTCCGGCCACTACGGCGAGATCGTGCCGCTGATCGCCGAGGACGGCACGGTTCACGCCGAGGACGACGGGGTGCGGCCGGACTCGAGCATGGAGGGCCTGGCGAAATTGAAGCCCTTCTTCGACAAGAAGTTCGGCAACGTCACTCCGGGCAACTCCTCGCAGATCACCGACGGCGCGGCCTGGCTGCTGCTTGCCTCGGAGGCGGCGGTCGCCAAACACGGCCTGACGCCGCTCGGCCGGATCGTGGATTCGCAATGGGCCGCGCTCGACCCGGCCCAGATGGGGCTGGGCCCGGTCCATGCCGCCACGCCGATCCTGCAGCGCCACGGCCTGGAGCTGAACGATCTGGACGCCTGGGAGATCAACGAGGCCTTCGCCGCCCAGGTGCTCGCCTGCCTGGCCGCCTGGAAAGACGAGACCTACTGCCGCGAACAGCTCGGGCTGGACCGTGCGCTCGGCGAACTGGACGCGGAAAGGCTGAACGTGGACGGCGGTGCG
>DATMWM010000317.1:0-5215 GCA_035562535.1 Rhodocyclaceae bacterium
GGCGAGCAGCAGGATGCCGGCTTCCTCGCGCAGCAGGCGCTTCGCATCGGCTACCCGGCGCTGATCAAGGCCTCGGCCGGCGGCGGCGGCAAGGGCATGCGCATCGTCGAGCGGGCCGAGGATTTCGAGTCCGCGCTCGCCTCCTGCCGGCGCGAGGCCGCCTCCGCCTTCGGCGACGACCGGGTGCTGGTGGAGAGGTATCTGACCCGGCCGCGCCACATCGAGATCCAGGTGTTCGCAGACGGCCGCGGGAACGCGCTGCACCTGTTCGAGCGCGACTGCTCGGTGCAGCGCCGCCACCAGAAGGTGATCGAGGAGGCGCCGGCCCCGGGCATGACCCCGGAGCGCCGCGCCGCCATGGGCAGGGCGGCGGTGGATGCCGCGCGCGCCGTCGGCTACGTCGGGGCCGGCACGGTCGAGTTCATCGCCGATCCGGCCGGTGCCTTCTACTTCATGGAGATGAACACCCGGCTGCAGGTCGAGCATCCGGTGACCGAGATGATCACCGGCCTGGACCTGGTGGAATGGCAGCTCCGGGTGGCCGCCGGCGAGCCGCTGCCGCTGGCGCAGGAGCAGCTTGCGATCCGCGGCCACGCGATCGAGGCGCGCATCTACGCCGAGGATCCGGCCGCCGGTTTCCTGCCTTCCACCGGTCGCCTGCTGCACCTGGCCGCGCCGCCCGAGACGCTGAACGTGCGCATCGACAGCGGGGTCGAGGAGGGCGACGAGATCGGCCCGCACTACGACCCGATGATCGCCAAGCTGATCGTCTGGGACGAGAGCCGGGAACGCGCCCGCACCCGGCTGCTGCAGGCGCTGGCACAGTACCGCGTGGTCGGCGTGGCGAACAACGTCGAGTTCCTGTCCCGGCTCGCCGCCTGTCCGGCTTTCGCCGAGGGCGACCTGGACACCGGCCTGATCGAGCGCGAGCGCGGCTTCCTCTTTCCCGGCGACGCATCGCCGCCGGCCGAGGCCTACCTGCTCGCCGCCTTGGCGGAGTTGCTGCGCGAGGCGCAGGAAGCGCGGCGTGGCACGCCGGGCGATCCGGACCCGCATTCGCCCTGGCGCCTGCGCGACGGCTGGCGGCTTAACGGCTCGGTCCGGCGATTGCTCAGGTTCCGCTGCGGCGCGCACGAGGCCACCGTGGCCGCGCGCGCCGCAGGCCGCGGCCACCTGCTGGAACTCGACGGCCGCGAATTGCCCGTGCGCGGCCAGCTCGGTCCCGGCGGGGCCTTGCGCGCCGAGATCGGCGGGCGGCGGCTGTCGGCCACGGTGATCGTCGCCGGCGAGCGCCGCCACGTGTTCCTGGATGGCCGGAGCTGGCAACTTTCCGCGGTCGATCCGCTCTACCACTCAGGGGAGGGCGCGGGCCAGTCCGGCGGGCTGACCGCGCCGATGCCCGGCAAGGTGATCGCGCTGCTCGCGTCCCCCGGGCGGGTGGACAAAGGCGCGCCGCTGCTGATCCTGGAGGCGATGAAGATGGAGCACACGATCGCCGCCCCCGCGCCCGGGCTGCTCAAGACCTTCCGCTACGCGGTCGGCGACCAGGTCGCCGAGGGTGCGGAGCTGGTGGAGTTCGAGCCGGACCCGAACTGAGCCAGCAACGCACCAGAGATGGATTTTCCGAAACGGGTCAGGATCGTCGAGGTGGGGCCGCGGGACGGGCTGCAGAACGAGCCGCGTCGGGTTACGACCGCGGTCAAGCTGGAGCTGATCCGGCGGCTGGCGGATGCGGGGCTGACCGCGATCGAGGCCACCGCCTTCGTCTCGCCGAAGTGGGTGCCGCAGATGGCCGATCACGCGGAACTGCTGCGCGCGATCGAGCGCCGGCCGGGCGTGTCCTACCCGGTCCTGGTGCCGAACATGAGGGGCTTCGAGGCCGCGCTCGCCGCCGGCGCGCAGGAGGTGGCGGTGTTCGGCGCCGCCTCGGAAACCTTCTCGCAGAAGAACATCAACTGCTCGATCGCCGAGAGCCTGGCGCGCTTCGAGCCGGTGCTCGTGGCCGCGAAGGCCGCCGGGGTGAGGGTGCGCGGCTACGTGTCCTGCGTGCTCGGCTGTCCCTACGAGGGCGCGGTGGCCCCGGAGAAGGTGGCCGAGGTGGCGGGCGCGCTCCGGGACATGGGCTGCTACGAGATCTCGCTCGGCGACACCATAGGCGCGGGCACGCCGCTCGCCTGCCGGCGCATGCTCGACGCAGCGGCGCGGCTGGTGCCGCTCGCCGCGCTGGCCGGCCATTACCACGACACCTTCGGCATGGCGGCGGCGAACATCTACGCCTCGCTGGAGGCGGGCGTGGCGGTGTTCGACAGCTCGGTGGCCGGGCTGGGCGGCTGCCCCTATTCGCCCGGCGCCTCGGGCAACGCCGCCACCGAGGACGTGGTCTACCTGATGAACGGGCTGGGCATCGAAACCGGCGTGGATCTGGACAGGCTGGCGGAGGCCGGGACGTTCATCTGCGCCGAACTGCAGCGCGAGCCGGCCTCGCGGGTGGCGCGGGCGCTTGCCGCCCGGCGCCGCAACTGAAGCCTTCCGTCATGGTCGCCTCGCCCTGCATCAACGTCTGCCGCATGGACCCGATCAGCGGGCTGTGCGAAGGCTGCTACCGCACGCTTGACGAGATCGCCCGCTGGGCGGGAACCGACGACGGCGACCGGCGCGAGATCCTCGCCCGGGTCGAGCGCAGGCGCACCGCGCCCGATCCCTGGGACGGGGCGCTGCGCTGCGACTGCGACCCGTGAGCGCGCGGCTGCCGCCTTCGATCCGCGTGCTGGAGCGCGGCTGGCTGTCCTCGAACAACGTGCTGTTCCTCGAAGGCGAGCGGGCCGCGCTGGTGGACTCCGGCTACGTCGCCCACGCCGCGCAGACCGTCGCCCTGCTGCATCGCGCGCTCGAAGGGCGAAGGCTAACGCGCCTGATCAACACCCACTCGCACTCGGACCACATCGGCGGAAACGCAGCCGTGGAGGCGGCTTTCGGCTGCCGGATCGCGATTCCCGCAGGCATCGCGCCGGCGGTGATCGAATGGGACGAGGCGGCGCTGCTGCTGCGGCCCGCCGACCAGATCGCCGCCCGCTTCGCCCACGACGACGAGATCGCGGCGGGCGACGAGCTGGAACTCGGCGGCCTGGCCTGGAAGGCGATCGCCGCCCCCGGCCACGACATGCACGCGCTGGTCTTCCACTGCCCGGAGAAGCGCATCCTGATCTCCGGCGACGCGCTCTGGCGCAACGGCTTCGGCGTGGTCTTCGCCGAAGTCATGGGCACCGCCGAGGGCCTGCGCGCGACCCGCGAGACGCTGGAGACGATCGCCCGCCTGCCGGTCGACGCGGTCATTCCAGGCCACGGTCCGCCGTTCGCGGAAGTGGCCGAGGCGCTGGAAGCGGCCTTCGCCCGGCTGGCCGCCTTCGAGGCGGACGGCGACAAGCTTGCCCGCCACGCCTTGAAGGTCGTGCTGTCCTTCGCCCTGCTGGAGAAGCGCCGTATCGCGCTGGCGGAGCTTCCCGCCTACCTCGCCGGCCTGTCGCTCTACCGCGATGTCAATTCTCGCTATTTCCGTCAGTCTTTCGATGAGCTTGCCGGATGGCTGGTTCGCGATCTGGAGCGGGCTGGTGCTGTCCGGCGCGAAGGGGATCAGCTTGTCGCTGGGACCGCCGCTTGACGCGCAGCGAACGCTGCATGCGCAGGTACCTCATTGCTCGTTCCTCCTGTCGTCGACCCGGCCGCCGGCTGACGGCCTCTACGCCCCCGCCGCACGATCGTGCCGGCATCCGGGAGCCCGTAACCACCTCCGCTTAGAACCGCGGCTTCGGCGCTAGGTTCCGGCGGCCTTGCGCGGCCGGGCGCCACAGTGACAAGCGGCGCTCCATTGGCTATCCTCGTTCGACCAAGGCAACGCGGGAACTTCGATGCGGCTCGTCCTGATCAGCGGCCTGTCCGGCTCGGGCAAGAGCATCGCGCTCAACGTCCTGGAGGACGCCGGCTATTACTGCGTCGACAACCTGCCGGCCAATCTGCTCGAACAACTGGTGGCCAACCTGCGGCAGGCGGGCTACAGCCGGGTCGGCGTGGCGGTGGACGTGCGCTCGGGCGAGGGCATCAAGGCCCTGCCCGAGGAGGTGGCGCGCCTGCGCGAGCAGGGTACCGACCTGCGCTTCGTCTTCCTCGATGCACGCGACGCCACCCTGATCGCCCGCTTCTCCGAGACCCGCCGGCGCCACCCGCTGGCCACCGACCAGGCGACGCTCGCCGAGGCGATCCACCGCGAGCGCGACGCCCTGGAGCGCATCGCCGAACTCGGCCACCGCATCGACACCTCGGACCTGCGGCCGAACACCCTGCGCGCCTGGATCCGCGACTTCATCGAGGCCGGGCCGCAGCAGGGACTGACGCTGCTGTTCGAATCTTTCGGCTTCAAGTATGGCATTCCGCTGGACGCCGACCTGGTCTTCGACGTGCGCTGCCTGCCCAATCCGCACTACGACCCGGCCCTGCGCCCGCTCACCGGCAAGGACGAGCCGGTGATCCGTTTCCTCAGCGACCAGGCCGAGGTGCGGCGCATGCTCGACGACATCCGCCGCTTCGTCGCCGACTGGCTGCCCTGCTACATCCGCGACAACCGCAGCTATCTCACCGTCGCCCTGGGCTGCACCGGCGGTCAGCACCGCTCGGTGTTCTTCGCCGAGTGGCTGGCCGCGCGCTTCGGCGAGTCGGCACGGGTCCTGGTCAGGCACCGCGCGCTGGCCCAGTGAGCTACGTCCGGTTGATGCGGCCCGGCGACTGGCTGTCGCTGGTCCTGGCCGCGGCGCTGGTGGCCGCCCTGGTGCCGGTGGCGCTGCGCGGCGGCAAGGCCGAGCGGGTGGTTAGCAAGGCCAAGGGCCGGGTGGTCGCCGAACTGCCGCTCACCGCCGCCCGCTCGCTGGAGGTGGCCGGGCCGCTCGGCAGCACCCGCATCGAGGTCCAGCCCGGCCGCGCCCGCGTGGCCTCCGACCCCGGCCCGCGCCAGTACTGCGTGCGCCAGGGCTGGCTGGCGCGCCCCGGCGAAATCGCCATCTGCGCCCCCAACCGCGTCAGCGTACAGATCGCCGGACGCACCCGCGCCTATGACAGCCTCAGTTACTGAACTGACCGTCACCGCCGAAGACCGCCGCGTCGCCTGGCTGGCCACCGCGGCCGTTGCCCTGTCGCTGGTCGATGCGGCGATTCCCAGCCCGCTGCC
>DATMWM010000318.1:0-2441 GCA_035562535.1 Rhodocyclaceae bacterium
CTGAAGGCATAGCGCAGGCAGTGCCGGCTGATCATCAGCGACACCTCGCCCGGCTCCTCGTGCGCTTCGTAGGCGGCCTCGATCAGCTTGACGCCGTGGCTGGCGTAGAACGCGCGGGCGGCGTGGTTGTAGACGTTCGCCAGATAGCTCAGCGACTCCTCGGGATAGGCCGCGGTCGGCTCGGACGCCTGCCTGCGTAGCGGGCGCACATAGGCTTCGCGGCGCGCGGCCAGGAGCTTGTCCACCGCGTCGCGGCGCAGCTGGTTGGCGAGCGATCCCGGCACGAACCAGGGCGCGCTCCATTCGATGGCGAGATCGCTCAGCGCGAATTCGGTGCCGCCCAGCCGCGCTGCGCGAGCAGCTCTCGCGGCTTCCGCCTCCTCCGGATTGCGCGCCTGCTGCCTGTCCAGGTCGATCGAGGCTCGCGCGCGGATGCCGTCGCCATCGACCAGCTCCAGCGAGAACCCGCGGTCGGTCTCCGCGAACCGCGCGTCTACGTCGATGCGCCGCTCGGCGGATTTTCCCGCGAGCGCCTGCTCCCAGGCATGGTCGCGGTTGCGGTTGATCGACGTTCCCGGACGCAGCCCGGGCAGGCCGGAGACCGGCTCGTTCGGCCAGACGCGCCAGGCGTTCCCGACGCGCTCCGCGCGGTTGGCCTGCATGCCCACGACCTCGCGCCTGTGCAGGTAGTTCAGCCCGTCGCCGTTGGCCAGCGGCTCGATCGCCTCCAGTTCGAACCAGTCCGGGCCGACCCGCGTCACGGTCCCGAGCGGCAAGCCGACGAAGGACGGCGTGTCGAAGGCGCCGATGTCGTCCTGCCGGCCGCGCGAGAAGTAGTCGGTCGCGCCGCGGTGGAAGCTCTTGTCCGGATTCGGCGCGAACAGCAGCCGCGTGCGGCCGCTAGAGGCCGCCGCAAGCTCCGGCCGCTCGGCCAGGATCCCGTCGAGCAGCAGCCGGTAGTGCCCGGTGATGTTCTTGGCATAGGCCGCGTCCTTGTAGCGGCCCTCGATCTTGAAGCTGCGCACGCCGGCCTCGATCAGCGCGCGCAGGTTGGCGCCCTGGTTGTTGTCCTTGAGCGAGAGCAGGTGCTTGTCGAAGGCGACCACGCGCCCCTGGGCGTCCTGCAGCGTGTAGGGCAGCCGGCAGGCCTGGGAGCAGTCGCCGCGGTTGGCGCTGCGCCCGGTGTGGGCGTGGCTGATGTAGCACTGTCCGGAGTAGGCCACGCAAAGCGCGCCATGGACGAAGTGCTCGATCACCACGTCCGGCGGCACGGCCGCGCGCACCGCGGCGATCTCGGCGATGGTCAGCTCGCGGGCGAGCACGATCTGCGAGAAGCCGGCCTCGGCGAGGAAGCGCGCCTTCCCGGGCGTGCGGATATCGCACTGGGTCGAGGCATGCAGGTCGAGCGGCGGCAGGTCCAGCGCCAGGATGCCCATGTCCTGGACGATGAGCGCATCGACGCCCGCGTCCCAGCAGTCGTGCGCCAGGCGCCGGGCCGGCTCCAGCTCGCTGTCGTGCAGGATGGTGTTCAGCGTCACATAGACGCGGGCGTGGAAGCGGTGGGCGAATTCGGCCAGCGCCGCGATGTCCGCCACCGCGTTGCCCGCGTTGGCGCGCGCGCCGAAGGCCGGACCGCCGATATAGACCGCGTCGGCGCCGTGCAGGATGGCCTCGCGGCCAATCTCGGCAGTCTTCGCCGGGGCGAGCAGTTCGAGGCAGCGGTTCGGGTCGGCGTGCGGCATTGTGCGCCGGACTATAGCGCAAGTGGCGGCCGGGCCGGCGGTCCGGCGATCGGTGGATTGCGCGCTGCGCGCCGATCCGCTCTCCGGGCGGCGATCTGCGCTTTCGCGTAGGGTGGGATAGGGCGAAGCCCGTATCCCACCGTCGGAGGGTCGGTGGCCGGCGAAGCGGTGGATTACGCGCTGCGCGCTAATCCACCCTACGAGTCGTGCGAGATCCCTCGGGGGCGTCCGCAGGCACGACCTCGACCCTGAGCAGGCCGCGCAGCGCGTTGCTCAGGTAGACGGCATCCGCGCGGCGCAGGTCCTCGGGAAACAGGGTGCGCTCGACCACGGGCGGCTGGCCGCGGGCGATCAGGTGCCGCCGCATGACGCCGTTCAGCAGCCCGGCCGAGACCGGCGGCGTGTGCAGCTCGCCGTCGAAGGCGAGGAAGACGTTGCTGCGCGCGCCCTCGGTCAGCTCACCCCGCTCGTTGCAGAACAGGGCGTCGAAGCAGCCCGCCGCGATCGCCCGCTTCAGTTCGGCGTCATAGAGCGCCCTGCGCGTGGTCTTGTGGCGCAGGAACAGGTCGCCGGAATCCACGCTCTGCGGCGACAGGCACACCCGCAGCGGCCCCGCGGGCGGCAGCGGTTCGGCGTCGATGCGCAGGCCGCCGTCCTGGGAAAGGAGCAGCCGCAGCCGGTGCGGACCCGTTTCCGGCA
>DATMWM010000319.1:0-13868 GCA_035562535.1 Rhodocyclaceae bacterium
CTCAAGGCTTGGTTCGGCGACAGCTGGGCCGGCGTCTACGCCTCCGACCAGGGTGGCGCCTTCCTCGCGCGGCGCGGCCGGGTGCGGGTAGCCGGGATGCTCCACATCGACGGCGGACTCGCCGCTGCAGAATCGGTCGAAGCGGCCGGCGGCACCGCGGTCGTTCGCCCGCCGCGGCGCGGCGCGCCGGTGCTCGAAGACCCGCTCGGCCTGATCACGCTGTTCTGGCGCTGAGCGCATGAGTGCGGGCCAGCGCCAGCACCAGCGCCGCGAGCAGGACCAGGCGGCCCGCACTCATGCGCTCAGCGCCAGAACAGCGTGATCAGGCCGAGCGGGTCTTCGAGCACCAGCGCGTCGCGCCGCGGCGGGCTTGTTTTTTTGGCGGTCCCGCTACCTGGGCAGGCGGCATTCCAGTTCCCGCAGCCTGGCCTCGAGCGCGTCGATGCGCTCGAACAGGGACAGCGCGAGCAGCATGCCGGCGTCGTCCAGATCGAAGCCGGCGCGCAGCCGCCGGATTCGGCGGGCGAGCGGAACGCAGCCGGGGTCGAAGGACCACTCCGCGCCGGTCGAGCGCAGCACGCGCAGAAAACCCGCCTGCGCCAGTTCGTAGACCGACTCCCGGTCCAGACCCGAGATCGCCATCATCTCGGCGACCGTGATCTCGCTCTCCAGCATCGTCAGGATCTCGTCGCCCGTGTCGCTCGTCATCTCAGGCTCCCCCGAAATGCAGTCGCGGGTCGAACCGCGAAACTCTCCCCAGTTCCTCGAACAGCCTGCGCTCCTCGGCCGTGAGCGCAGGCGGCACCGCGATCGGGATCACGGCATAGAGGTCGCCGTTGCCCTTGCCGCCGGGCCTGGGCAGCCCCTTGCCCTGCAGGCGCAGCCGCTGGCCGGCCCGCACCCCGGGCGGAATCTTCAGCCGCGCCTTGCCCTCCAGCGTCGGCACCTCGATCGTCGCGCCGAGCGCCGCCTCCCACGGCGTGACCGGCACCTCCATGTAAAGGTCGTGCTCCACCGGACGGAACACCGGGTCCGGCCTGATATCGATGCGCAGGTACAGGTCGCCGTCCGGCTGGCCGCCGGTTCCCTTGCCGCCACGGCCGGGCACGCGCATCACCTGGCCGTCGGTGACGCCCTTGGGAATGCGCACCCGGATCTCGCGCGGGACGCTGCGCAGGCTGCCGCTGGCGGCATCGAATTCCGGCACGGCGAGCTGGAAGCGCGCCTCGGTGCCATGCACGACGTCCCGCAGGGCAAGCTCGACCGCCGCCTCGACGTCGCGCCCGCGCGAAGCGAAGCCGCGTCCACCCCCGGCATGCCGGCGCGCACCGCCGAACAGCTCGGAGAAGAAATCGCTGAAACCGGCGCCGCCCGGCCCGCCTTCGTGGGAGTGGAAACCCCGGAACGCCTGCTCCCAGTCCGGCGGGGGCCGGAATTCCTGTCCCGCCTGATAGCTGCCGAGCCGGTCGTAGGCCGCGCGCCTCTCGGCGTCCTTCAGGACCTCGTAGGCCTCGGCGATCTCCTTGAAGCGCTCCTCGGCGTTCGGCTCCTTCGATACGTCCGGGTGATACTTGCGCGCCAGGAGCCGATAGGCCTTCTTGATCTCCTCCGGCCTGGCGTCGCGGGCTACCCCGAGGATCTTGTAATAGTCCTTGTACTCCATGCCCTTGTCCGGCGAGTAGCCGCCCCGCGCCTCAGGCAGCCTTCGCCTTGCGGGCGGTTCGCGGCTTGGCCTCCGGCTCGGCGGCCTTCTTCGCGGCCGCCTTGCCGGCGCGGGGCGGGCGTGCCTCGAACTCGAAGCCGACCTTGCCGTCCGCGCCGCGCACCAGATAGGCGGAGAACTTCCGCCGGGTGCGCGCGGAGATGAAGCCCTTGAGCAGGTCGGTGCGTCCGGTGGCGAGCAGCTTGGCCATCTGGGGCCGGTCGATCGCCTGCTGGAGGATGATCTTGCCGGAGCGGAAGTCGCAGCTTCGCCCGGCGCCGACCGACTTCTCGCACACGTAGGCCATGCCGTGCTCGAACACGCGGCCGCCGCATTTCGGGCAGGCGCCCAGCGATTCCTGGTCGCCGAAATCCACTGGCTCGCCCGACTCTTCGTCCTGCCTGGACTGGCCGAAGTCGAACTCGGGCTGAAGCTCGGCGTTCAGCCGGATGGTGGCGTTGAACGGGCGGCCCATCTTGTTGCGGAATCCGGTAAGCGGCCCGACCTGCCGGTCGCGCAGCAGCGCCTCGATGTCCTCGATCTCGAACTGGCGGCCGGCGACGATCTTCCACAGGGCGAAGTCGCAGGCCTGGCACTGGAACTTCTTGTAGTTCTCCTTGACCACCCCACCGCATCTCGGGCAGGGCGTGGCGAGCGTGGCGAAGTCGCCGGGCACCGTGTCGCTCTCGTAGGTCTTGGCCTGGTGCACGATGTGCCGGGCCATCTCGGCGATCTTCTGCATGAACTCCGGGCGCGACAGCCGGCCCTGCTCGATCAGCGCGAGCCTGTATTCCCACTCGCCGGTCAGCTCGGGCGAGGTGAGCTCCTCGATCTTCAGCCCGCGCAGCGCGGTGAGCAGCTGGAAGGCCTTGGCGGTCGGGATCAGGTCCCGGCCCTCGCGGTGCAGATACTGCTCGCTGATCAGGTTCTCGATGATCTGGGCGCGGGTGGCCGGCGTGCCCAGTCCCTTGGCGCGCATGGCCTCGCGCAGTTCGTCGTCGTCGACCAGCTTGCCGGCGCCCTCCATGGCCGAGAGCAGCGTGGCTTCGTTGTAGCGCGCCGGCGGCTTGGTGCGGTTGGCATTGACCACGACGTCCAGGGTATTCACCCGCTCCTTCGGCTTGACCGGCACCAGCTGCGGCGCGTCCTCGCCCTCCTGGGCCTCCTTGCCGTATACCGCCAGCCAGCCGGCATTCACCAGCACCTTGCCCTCGGTCTTGAAGGCCTCGCCCTCGACGCGTGTGATGCGGGTGGTCACCTGGTATTCGGCCGCGGGGTAGAACACCGCCAGGAAGCGCTTGGTGACCATGTCGTAGATCTTCTGCTCGACCTCGGACAGGTGTTTCGGCGGGAGCGCGGTCGGGATGATCGCGAAGTGGTCCGAAATCTTGGCGTTGTTGAAGATCCGCTTGTTCGGTCGCGCCCAGCCCTGCTTCAGGATGTGGCCGGCGAAACCCGCGTAGTTGTGCAGCAGGACGTGGTCGGCTCCCTTCAGCCCGGACTCCTCGGCGAACATGCCGAGGGTGGCCTTGACCGTCCCCACGTAGTCCTCCGGCAGCGCCCGCGAGTCGGTACGCGGATAGGTCAGCACCTTGTGCTTCTCGTACAGGGCTTGGGCGATCTGCAGCGTCATCCGCGCCGAGAAGCCGAATCGGCCGTTGGCCTCGCGCTGCAGGCTGGTCAGGTCGAAGAGCAGCGGCGAAAGCTGGGTGGCGGGCTTGCTCTCTTCGTCCACCACGCCCGGCTTGCCCAGGCAGCGCGCTCGTATCGCCTCGGCGCGTGCCTGGTCCCACAGGCGCTCGGCGCGCGCATGCTCGTCGCTGTCGTCCTTCCTGAAGGCCTCGTCGAACCAGCGCCCGCGGTATTCGCCGGCGGCCGCGCCGAAGGTCCCCTCGACCTCCCAGTAATCGCGCGACACGAACTTGCGTATCCGGTCCTCGCGCTCGATCACGATGGCCAGCGTGGGCGTCTGCACCCGTCCGACGGTGGTCAGGTGGAAGCCGCCGCTCTTGGAGTTGAAGGCGGTCATGGCGCGGGTGCCGTTGATGCCGACCAGCCAGTCGGACTCGGAGCGGCACACCGCCGCGTCGGCCAGGCCGTTCATCTCGGCCCCGTCGCGCAGCGCGGCGAAGCCCTCGCGGATCGCCTGCGGCGTCATCGACTGCAGCCACAGGCGCTTGACCGGCTTCTTCGCGCCGGCATGCTGGACGATGTACTGGAAAATCAGCTCGCCCTCGCGGCCTGCGTCGCAGGCGTTGATCAGGCCGGTCACTTCCTTGCGCTTGATCAGGCGCATCAGCAGCTTGAGCCGGCCTTCCGTCTTCTCGATCGGCGCCAGCGCGAACTCGGGCGGGATCACCGGCAGGTTGGCGAAGGACCACTTGCCGCGCTTGACCTCGTACTCGTCCGGAACGGCCAGTTCGAGCAGGTGCCCGATGGCCGAGGAGAGCACGTAGTGATCGCTCTCGAAGTATTCGTCGTGCTTGACGAACCCGCCCAGCGCGCGGGCGATGTCCTGCGCGACGGAAGGTTTCTCGGCGATGATCAACTGCTTGGACATTTCGGTTACCGGTCGGGATGGGTGCCGGGACGCCCGGAACGGCATGCGAACGTCGTTGGCCGCCGCGCTGCCGCGATATGATTCCGCGAAGTTTCCAGCCGGCGTGAGCGGCGGATGATAGGAGACCGGCCCGGCGCTGGCAAGCGCGGCCGCCCGGTCCGGCTAGCGCAGTCGCTGGTACCGGCCGCCCGGCAGGCTGGCCACCCACCCGTCGAGTTCGAGGCGCAGCAGAGCCGCGACGACCTCCTCCGGCGCGCTGCCGCTGCGCTCGGCCAGTGCGTCCACGTCGCAGGGATCGAAGCCCATCTGCTCGAGCAGCGGGTCGGACGCGCCGGCCGAACCGACCGGCGCCCCGGCCCCCGTGGGCGGCAGCATGCCCAGTTCGTCGAGGACGTCGCGGGCGTCGTCCACCAGTTTGGCGCCCTGCTTGATCAGCCGGTGGCAGCCCTTGGACAGCGGAGAATGGATCGACCCGGGAATGGCGAAAACGTCGCGCCCCTGGTCGGCGGCCAGCCGGGCGGTGATCAGCGAGCCGCTGCGCTCGGCCGCCTCGACCACGAGTACAGCGCGCGCAAGACCGGAGATCACGCGGTTGCGGCGCGGGAAGTTGGCGGCGAGCGCCGGCGTGCCGACCGGGAACTCGCTCACCAGCGCGCCCTGCCCGGCGACGTCGTGGGCCAGGTCGCGATTGCGCGCCGGGTAGATGCGGTCCGGGCCGGTGCCGATCACCGCGACGGTCGAGCCCTCGCCGCGCAGGGCGCCGCGGTGCGCGGCGGCGTCGATTCCCAGCGCCAGGCCGCTGACCACGGTCAGTCCGGCCTCTGACAGCACGCGGGCGAAGGCCTCGGCGTTCACCGCGCCCTGCGGGGTGCAGTTTCGGCTGCCTACCACGGCCACGCAGGGGCGCGACAGCAGTTCCACCCGGCCCCTGACGTACAGCACGGTCGGGGGATCGGGCGTTTCAAGGAGCTGGGGCGGGTAGGCCGCATCGCCCAGCGTCAGGATGCGGCTGCCGGGCTGCGCAGCCCAGGCGAGCGCCGCATCGACCGCGGCGGCATTGTCGGTGTTCAGCAGCCGATCGGCCGCCTTCTCGGAACCGACCGCGGCCAGCCCGGATCGGCTGGCCGCGTAGATCTGCTCAGGAGATCCGAAGCGCTTGAGCAGCGCCCGCTGTGTTTCGCCTCCGATGCCTGGCGTCAGCGTAAGCCGCAGCCAGGCTGCCAGCGGGTGAGCCAACGTTCAGGGCGTGCGGACCAGATCGTCAGACTGGACCGGGCCGCTGGAGTTGACCACCAGGGCGTAGGAGACCCGGTCGAAGGTCCGGAACACGAACACCAGCCCGCTGCGCTCGTCCGGCAGCTTGTACATTTGCGGCTTGGAGGTGACCGTCTCCCGGTAGTCGACGACGGCCCCGTTGCGGTAGAGGGCGAGCACATGGCCGACTTCGAGCCCGTCGCGGGTGCCGCGGTTCAGCGTGACGATGTAGCCGCGGCCGGTCTCGCCCACGTGCGTCAAGCCACCGTAGATCTCGACGATGCGGCCGCGGATATCCTTGTCCGGCGCACGCGGCGCGTAGGTGATGACGTCCGGCTTGACCACCGGGACCAGCCGGTCGGTCTGGCCGATCTCCTGTTTCGCGCTGGCGATCTGCAGGGTCGCGGGCTCACCCTCGCGGATCAGTCGCGCGGTGCCCACAAAGAACGCTTCATATCCGAGAACAGCGCCGGTCTCCGGATCGACGACCGGTTTGAGTGGACGGAATATCTGCCAGAGCTTGTGCGCCGGGTCGATGCCGGCCGCGTAGATCTCCGCGCCCGGACCGACCAGGACGCGGTTGTCCCGGACGGCCACGATCTTCGGCGCCCTGGCCAACCCGTCTGCGTCCATGATCATCGGCTGCGACAGGTAGGGCTCGATCAGGCCTTGCGGAATGCTCGCGATCGGCTCGCGGCTGGGGTCCGAGTAGATCTTCGGATCCACCTTGTTGAGCTGCGCCCCCAGCTTCAGCACCGGCGTCCCGCCGCTGCGGTCGAGGATCACCACCTGGCCCGGATAGATCAGGTGCGGATTGCGGATCTCTTCGCGGTTCAGCCGCCACACCTCCGGCCAGCGCCACGGATCCCGCAGGAACTTGCCCGAGATGCCCCACAGGGTGTCGCCCTTGACGACGACATGCTGGTCGGGCGCATCGTCGGCAAGCACGATCGGCTTCGTCGCCTCCGCCAGCACGGCGGCGCTTGAGATACTCAGCAGCATCGACAATATAATGCGGACTAGCATAGGGGCCTCGCTCGGCAGGGTACCCGGGTCCGCCGCAAGCACGCGCGACCGGCAAGCCGGGCACGGAATTGTGCCGCGAATAACCGGTCGTAGTGATGCAAGGACTTCACCGGATTCATGTTTTGCATCAGATACTGCACGTAATTACCTCAATTCGCAACAATTTATGGCACTCCTACCTATCCTGCGCTATCCCGACCCGCGTCTGCACAAGAAGGCCGCGCCGGTGGAACGGGTCGATGACGAGATCCGCCGTCTGGCTGCCGACATGGCCGAAACGATGTATGCCGCCCCGGGCATCGGGCTCGCCGCCACCCAGGTTGACGTGCACAGGCAGGTCATCGTGATCGACATCTCCGAGGATAAGTCCCAGTTGATCACGCTGATCAATCCGCGCATCGTCGAACGCGACGGCGAACAGGTTTGCGAGGAGGGTTGTCTGTCGGTACCCGGCATCTACGACAAGGTCGCCCGCAGCGAGCACGTGGTGGTCCGTGCCTTGAACCTCGCGGGCGAATCCTTCGACCTGGAGGCCGACGGACTGCTCGCGGTATGCGTTCAGCACGAGATGGACCATCTCCAGGGCAAGGTCTTCGTGGAATACCTTTCGCGCCTCAAGCAGACCCGGATCCGCTCCAGGCTGGCCAAGCAGTCCCGGATCACCGCCTGAACGGCCCAGCCGGCCGCAGGGCGAATGCACCGCCGCGGGCCCGGAATCAACGGTCATTTTCCCAACCAATCTTGCTGCGTCCAGCCATGCGCGTCGCCTTTGCAGGCACTCCTGAATTCGCTGCCCGGGCGCTCGCCCGCATCGTTGCCGCCGGACATGTGGTGCCGTTGGTGCTCACTCAGCCTGATCGGCCGTCCGGACGCGGCCTCGCGCAGAAGCCAAGCCCGGTAAAGGAATTCGCCCGGGAACGCGGGCTGGCAGTGCACCAGCCCACATCGCTGAGAACTATCGACGCCCAGCGTCCGATACTTGAGGCCGAACCCGAGGTGCTGGTGGTGGCGGCGTACGGGCTCATCCTGCCCCAGGCGGTGCTCGACATCCCGCGTCGCGGCTGCATCAACATCCACGCCTCCCTGCTGCCGCGCTGGCGGGGTGCGGCGCCGATCCAGCGGGCGCTCCTGGCGGGCGACGTTGAAACCGGGATCACGATCATGCAGATGGACGCCGGACTGGACACCGGCCCGATGCTGCTCTGCCGCAGCCTGTCCATCGGCGCGCGCGATACCGCCGGCTCGCTGCACGACCGCCTGGCCGAACTCGGCGCCGAACTGATCGTGGACGCCCTGGAACGGCTCGAAGCGGGCGGTCTCGATCCGAAACCGCAGCCCGCCGAGGGTGCAACCTACGCCGCCAAGTTGGAAAAGCAGGAGGCCGAGATCGATTGGCGCGAGTCCGCCCAGGTGCTGGATCGCCGCGTCCGCGCCTTCGATCCCGTTCCCGGAGCATATGCTCACTTCGGTGCCGACACGCTCAAGATATGGCAGTCCGCACCCGAGCCCGGGCATGGCGGCGAACCCGGCACGGTGCTCGAAATCGACCGGGCCGGGATCCTGGTCGCCTGCGGCGAGGGCGCGCTGCGACTGACCGAGGTGCAGCGGCCGGGCGGCAAACGGCTGTCCAGCCGGGACTTCCTCGCCGGCTTCCCGATCGCCCGAGGCAGCCGCTTCAGGACCCGGAGCGGTTGAATTAATCCCCGGCCGCCCCATCTAAGCGGCTGAGACTCAACGACTTACGAAAGCGAGGCGCGAAGCGATGCTGGGTAACTGGCTCAAGACTACCGTGCTCATGGCGGGCATCATGGCCCTGTTCGGCGCCGTCGGCTCGATGCTGGGCGGCAGCCAGGGCATGTTCATCGCCCTGCTGATCGGCGGTGGCATGAACCTGTGGGCCTACTGGTTCTCCGACCAGATGGTGCTGCGCATGTACAACGCCCACGAGGTCGACGAGACCTCGGCGCCGCAGCTCTACAACATGGTGCGCGAACTGGCCGGGCGCGCAGGCATTCAGATGCCGCGGGTCTACCTGATCGACGAACCGCAGCCGAACGCCTTCGCCACCGGGCGCAACCCGGAGAACGCCGCGGTCGCGGCCACGACCGGCATCCTGCAGCTGCTCACGGCCCGGGAACTGCGCGGCGTGATGGCGCACGAACTGGCCCACGTGAAGCACCGCGACATCCTGATCTCGACCATCTCGGCCTCGATGGCCGGCGCGATCTCGACCCTGGCGAACTTCGGCATGTTCTTCGGCAGCAGCCAGAACGGCGAACGCAGCCACCCTATCCTCGGCATCCTGGTCATGATCCTGGCGCCGATCGCCGCCATGCTCATCCAGTTCGCGATCAGCCGGGCGCGCGAGTTCGACGCCGACCGCGGCGGCGCCGAGATCTCCGGCGACCCGAAGGCGCTGGCCGACGCCCTGGCGAAGATCGACGCCTACGCCCGCGGCATCCCGATGCACACCGCCGAGGCGCACCCCGAGACCGCCCAGATGATGATCATGAACCCGCTCTCGGGCGGCGGACTGCAGGGGCTGTTCAGCACCCACCCGGCGACCCAGGAGCGGATCGCCCGGCTGCTGGCCATGGCGCGCTGAGCGGGATACCGGACGGGCGACGGGGGCTGCGAAAGCCGCCCTCTTCGTTTCAGGCAGCCAGCTTGGCTTCCAGATAGGCGAGGATCGCGTCCCAGGTGCTCAGCTTGCCGTAATCCGACTCGGGGATGTCGACGCCGAGCCTCTGGTGCAGCGCCACCAGGAAGTTCAGCCAGTCCATCGAATCCAGATCCACCTGGTCGCGCAGCGGCCGGTCCGCGCGGATCTCCGCCTCCTCCAGTTCCGGGGCGATGGTTTTCAAGCAGGCAAGCACGGCGGTGCGGATCTGGTCTCGGTCCATCGGTCCTCCCGGTCAAAGTCGCTCCGGATGTTGCAGCAGTTCGCGGATATCGGCCAGGAACAGCGCGCCGCGGTGGCCGTCGCTCACCCGGTGGTCCGCCGACAGGCTGGCGGACACGGTCGGCCGAATCGACAGGCTTCCGTTCTCCGCCCAGGGCCGCTCGGCGATACGGCCGAAGCCGACCAGGGCCACCTGGGGCGGATAGATCACGCCGAAGACCGATTCGACGCCCTGGTCGCCCAGGTTGGTCACCGTGATCGTCGGCTCGGACAGCTCCGAACTGCGCAGGCTGCCCGACCGCGCGCGCCTGACCAGATCGGTCAGATCCCGCATCAGCGTACCCAGCGGCTTGTCGGCCGCATCGTGGATCGCCGGCGCGATCAACCCGCCCGAGCGCAGCGAGATCGCTACGCCCGGATGAATCGCCGAGCTCGCAACGTAGGCGCCGTCACGCCAGAAGCCGTTCATGTCGGGAAACTCCCGGCAGGCGAGCGCCACCGCCTTCAACTGCAGGGCCGCCATGAGCAGCCGTTCCGCGACCGGGCGCTCGGCGTTGCAGGCGGTCAGCCAGGCGGCGGCTGTGGCCAGCGGGATCGTCTCCCCCAGGTAATAGTGCGGGATCTCCCGCTTCGAACGGCTCATCGCGGCAGCGATCGCCTGGCGCATCTGGGCCTGCCGGTCCACAGGTGCGGATGCTTCCGCGGCGCGCGCCACATCCTGTTCGGTGACGCTGCCGCTCGGCCCGGTGCCTTCGATCCGCTCGATGTCCACGCCGAGTTCACGCGCCCGCTTGCGCGCCAGCGGCGACACCGGACGACGCGCCGGGGAAGGCGCCGGGGCTGGGACCACAGCCGCCTCGCCTTCGCCCGAGAGCAGCGCCAGCACGGTGCCGACCGGTACGGTCTCCCCGGGCTGCACCAGCAGCGACTGGACGATGCCTTCCTGCCAGATCTCGACATCTACCGCGGCCTTCGAGGTGTCCACCACCGCCACCACGTCGCCGCGCTTCACCGGATCGCCGGGCTTGACCTTCCACTCGACGAGTCTGCCCTCGTCCATGTCCGCGCCGAGCGAGGGGAGCTTGAACTCGATCATCGGCGTCCCATCAATCCTCTCACCGCATCCACGATCTTCGCCGGCTGCGGCAGCGCCGCCTCCTCCAGATGCCTGGCGTAGGGCATCGGCACCTCCTCGCTGCACACCCGCGCGGGCGGCGCGTCCAGGTCGTAGAACGCCTGTTCGACGATGCGCGCGAGCACCTCGGCGGCGAGGCTGCCGCTGCGCCAGCCTTCGTCCACCACCACGGCGCGGTGGGTGCGGCGCACCGACTCGACGAAGGTGTCGGTGTCCAACGGGCGCAGCACGCGCAGGTCGATCACCTCCGCCGCGATGCCCTCGTCGGCCAGCCGGTCCGCCGCCTGCAGCGCCTTGGACAAACAGCCGCCGTACGCGATCAGCGTGACGTCGTCGCCCCGGCGACGCACCGCGGCGCGGGCGATATCTGCCGTGAAAGGCTCGGGCAGGTCGTCTTCCAGATTGTAGAGCTGGGCGTGCTCGAACAGGATCACCGGATCGGGATCGGCCAGCGCCGGCGCAAGCATGCCGCGCGCATCCTCGACCGTGGCCGGGGCGAGCACCTTGATGCCCGGCACGTGGGCATACCAGCATTCCAGGCTGTGCGAATGCTGCGCCGCGAGCTGGCGCCCGGCGCCGGTGGCCATGCGGATCACCAGCGGCACGCCGAACTGGCCGCCGGACATGTGCCGCAGCAGCGCCGCGGTATTGACGATCTGGTCCAGCGCCAGCAGGCTGAAATTGACCGTCATCACCTCGACGATCGGGCGCATGCCGCCGAGCGCCGCGCCGATGCCCGCGCCGACGAAGGCCAGTTCGGACAAGGGCGTATCGCGGACGCGTTCCGGGCCGAACTCCTCGAGCAGGCCCTTGCTCACCGCGTAGGTGCCGCCGTAGCGGCCGACGTCCTCGCCCATCAGGAAGACGCGCGCATCCTGCAGCAGCGCCTCGCGCAAGGCTTCGCGCAGCGCCTCGCGGTAGGTGATGCGGCGCATGCTCAGGCTCCCGCCCCGCAGAGGTCGCGCGCCAGATCCTCGACCGGTTCCAAGGTGCCGGCCTCGGCGTACGCGACCGCCCCGCGCACCTCTTCCATCGCCGCCCGGTCGAGTTCCTGAAATTCGTCCTCGGTGAGCAGGCCCTGGGTCTTCAGCCGGGCCGAGTAGGTGTGGATCGGGCCGCGCGTGCGCCACGCCTCGACCTCGGCCTTGTCCCGGTAGAGCTCGGGATCGAACATCGAGTGGGCGCGGAAGCGGTAGGTCTGGAACTCGATGAAGCAGGGTCCGCCGCCTGCACGCACGGACTCCGCCGCCTCCTTCGCCGCCTCGTGCACCGCCACCACGTCCATGCCGTCGGCGCGCCGGGTGGCCACGCCGTAGGAAGCCGCCTTGGCACACAGGTCGGTCTGGGACTCGGAGCGCTCGATCGCGGTGCCCATGGCGTAGAGATTGTTCTCGCAGCAGAACAGCACCGGCAGCCGCCAGAGCGCGGCGAGATTCATCGACTCGTGGAACGCGCCCTCGGCGACCGCGCCCTCGCCGAAGAAACAGGCGGTGATCCGGCCGGTGCGCTGCATGCGGTCGGCCAGCGCCAGCCCGGCCGCCAGCGGCAGCCCGCCGCCTACGATCGCGTTGCCGCCGAAGAAGCGGGTCGCGGCATCGAACAGGTGCATCGAACCGCCCCGGCCGCGCGAGCAGCCTTCGCGCTTGCCGTACATCTCGGCCATGATCGCGTTCATGGCCACGCCGCGCAGCAGCGCGTGGCCGTGCTCGCGATAGGTCGCCACCAGGTTGTCCTCGGGCCGCAGCGCGCCGATCGCCCCGGTGGCCACCGCCTCCTCGCCGATGTACAGGTGCAGGAAGCCGCGGATCTTGCCCTCGCCGTAGAGCTCGGCGGATTTCTCCTCCATGCGCCGGATGCGCAGCATGTCGGCGAGCAGCCGCAGCGCGAACTCCCGCGGGTAGGGCACCGGGCCGGAGGGCGGCGCGGGAATCATTCGCCGCCTTCCAGGGTCGAGATGTCGCCCTCGGGCAGCCCGAGTTCGCGCGCCTTCAACAACCGGCGCATGGTCTTGCCGCTGCGCGTGTGCGGTAGCGACGCGGCGAATTCGATCTCCTTCGGCGCCACCGCCGCGCCCAGCCGCTTGCGCGCGTGGCCGAGCAACTCCAGCCGCAGCGGCTCGCCGGGCTCGTAGCCGCGGCGCAGCAGGACGAAGGCCTTGACCACCTCGCCGACCACCTCGTCCGGCTTGCCGATCACCCCAGCCTCGGCCACCGCCGGATGCTCCATCAGCACGCTCTCGACCTCGAACGGGCCGATCAGGTGGCCGGCCGACTTGATCACGTCGTCGGCGCGGCCGACGAACCAGTAGTAGCCGTCGGCATCCCGCCGCGCCAGGTCGCCGGTGAGATACCAGCCGCCGGCGAAGCAGCGCCGGTAGCGCTCCTCCATGCCGACGTAGCCGCGGAACATCGACGGCCAGCCGGCGCGCAGCGCCAGTTCGCCCTCGGTGTCCGGCGTCTCGACCGGCTCGATCCTGCCGCCTTCGAGACGCCGCACGATCGCCGCCTCCACGCCGGGCAGCGGCTTGCCCATCGAGCCCGGCTTGATGTCCATGGCGGGCGTGTTGGCGATCATGATGCCGCCGGTCTCGGTCTGCCACCAGTTGTCGTGGATCGGCAGGCCGAGCACCTCGCGTCCCCACCACACCGCCTCCGGGTTAAGCGGCTCGCCGACGCTGGCGACGAAGCGCAGGCTGGGGAAGCTGAAACGGCGCGCCAGTTCCGGGCCCGCCTTCATCAGCATGCGGATCGCGGTCGGCGCGGTGTACCAGACCGTGACCCCGTAGTCCTGGAGGATGCGGTACCAGCGCTCGGCGTCGAAATCGGCCTCGTCGACAATGCTGGTCACGCCATGGGCCAGCGGCGCGACGATGCCGTAGGAGGTGCCGGTGACCCAGCCCGGGTCGGCGGTGCACCAGAAGGTGTCGTCGTCGTGCAGGTCGAGCGCGTAGCGGCCGGTGACGCGATGGGTGACCAGCGCGCCGTGCACGTGCAGCGCGCCCTTGGGCGTGCCGGTCGTGCCGCTGGTGAAGTGCAGCAGCGCCGGCGATTCCTCGTCGGTCGGCTCGCAGGCGAAATCGTCCGGCGCCCCGTCCATCAGCCACTGCAGGTCGAGCGTGCCGGGCGTGTCGGTCTGCGCGCCGGGCACATCGGCAGCCAGCAGGACGTGGCGCAGGTGCGGCAGCGCGCCCGCCAGTTTGGTCACCTTGCGCCGGTACAGCGTCTCGGTGGTGACCAGCACCTTGCCCTCGCCGGCCGCCAGCCTAGCGCAGATCGGCTCGGGCCCGAAG
>DATMWM010000320.1:0-3837 GCA_035562535.1 Rhodocyclaceae bacterium
CGGCGGAAACGCTCCACCAGGTCCGGGTTGGCGAGCAGCAGGCGCCCGTAGGCGATCGCGTCGGCCGCTCCGGAGCGCAGCGCCTCCTGGCCGCCGGCGAAGTCGTAGCCGTTGTTCAGGATCAGGTTCCCGCGGTAGATCGCGCGCAGCCGCGCGTAGTCGAACGGGATCCAGTTCTCGCGCGGCTCGCCGCCGGAGCCCTGCAGCACGTCCAGGAAGGCGAGCCCGAGCGGATTCAGCCGCCCGACCACGTAATCGAAGGTCTCCTGCGGATTCTCGTCGGACACGTCGTTGAACGGCGTCACCGGGGACAGGCGCACGCCGACCCGGTCGCCGCCGATCGCACCGGACACGGCTTCCAGCACCTCGATCAGCAGGCGGGCGCGGTTCTCCTTGCTGCCGCCGTAGGCGTCGGTGCGGCGGTTCGAGGACGAGCGCAGGAACTGGTCGAGCAGGTACCCGTTGCCGGCGTGGATCTCGATGCCGTCGAAGCCGGCCTGCATGGCGTTGCGCGACGCGCGGGCGTAGGTTTCGACCAGTCCGGGGATCTCCGGGGTTTCGAGCGCGCGCGGGGTGACGAAGTCCTTCATGCCCCTGCCGGTGAAGACCTGTCCGGCCGGGCGGATCGCCGAGGGTGCGACCGGCAGGGCGCCGCCCGGCTGCAGGTCGGGATGCGAGATCCGGCCGACGTGCCAGAGCTGGCTGGCGATCCTGCCGCCGGCGGCATGCACCGCGTCGGTGACCTGCCTCCAGCCGGCGATCTGCTCCGGCGTGTGGATGCCCGGGGTGCGCGGATAGCCGTGTCCTTCGGCGCAGACCGGCGAGGCCTCGGTCAGGATCAGCCCGGCCGAGGCGCGCTGGCGGTAGTACTCGGCGACCAGCGGCGTCGGGACGTTGCCCGGGCCGGCGCGGTTGCGGGTGAGCGAGGACATCACCACCCGGTTGGCGAGATCGATCGCCCCGAAGCGGGCGGGAGAGAACAGATCGGTCATGCGGCGAATCCCCTATTCGTGGTTGTGCGAAGCCGCCGGCCGGGGTGCGGCCCCGGACCGGCGGCAGGATGGTGTTTCAGGCCGCCTGGCTTTCGCGCGGCTGCAGATCGGGCAGGGCGCAGCGTACCGCATCCTCGACCCGGTCCAGCCAGACGAACTCCAGCTTTTCGCGGGCCTCGGCCGGCACGTCCTCCAGGTCCTTCTGGTTGCGCCTGGGGAGCATCACCGTGCGGATGCCGGCGCGCAGCGCGGCCAGCGTCTTCTCCTTCACCCCGCCGATCGGCAGGACCAGGCCGCGCAGGCTGACCTCGCCGGTCATGGCCACGTCGGCGCGCACCGGCGTGCCGGTGAGCAGGGACACCAGGGCGAGGAACATCGCCACGCCCGCGCTCGGCCCGTCCTTGGGCGTGGCGCCGGCCGGCACGTGCACGTGGATGTCTACCTTCTCCAGCGCGTCGCCGGTCCAGGTCTTGGCCAGCGTCAGCGCAGCCTGGGCCGATTCCTTCATCACGTCGCCCAACTGGCCGGTGAGGATCAGCCGGCCGCTGCCCGGCACCCTGGCCGCCTCGATGAACAGGATGTCGCCGCCGACCGGCGTCCAGGCCAGCCCGGTGGCCACGCCCGGCATGCCGCAGCGCAGCGCCAGTTCGCTTTCGAAACGCTTCGGGCCGAGTATTCCCGCCAGGTCGGGCGCGTCCACGCGCACGCTCTGCGCCTGCCCTTCGGCGATGCGCATGGCTGCTTGGCGCAGGGTCGCGCCGATCTCGCGTTCCAGGTTGCGCACGCCGGCCTCGCGGGTGTAGTCGCACACGATCGCCGCCAGGGCCGCGTCGGTCAGCCCGGCCTGCTCCGGTTTGAGCCCGTTGGCCTCGGTCTGGCGGCCGACCAGGTAGCGCCGCGCGATCTGGATCTTCTCCTCCTCGGTGTAGCCCGGGAGCTGGATGACCTCCATGCGGTCGCGCAGCGGGCCGGGGATGGTGTCGAGCACGTTGGCCGTGCACACGAACATCACCCGCGACAGGTCGAAGTCCACGCCCAGGTAGTTGTCGCGGAACTTGTGGTTCTGCTCCGGATCGAGCACTTCGAGCAGCGCCGAGGCCGGGTCGCCGTGGAAGCCGCCGGCGCCGAGCTTGTCGATTTCGTCCAGCATGAGCACGGTGTTCGTGGTGCCCGCGCGGCGCATGGCCTGGACGATGTTGCCCGGCAGCGCGCCGATGTAGGTACGGCGGTGGCCGCGGATCTCGGCCTCGTCGTGCACCCCGCCCAGCGCCACGCGCTGGAAGGCGCGGCCGGTGGCCCGCGCGATCGACTGGCCGAGCGAGGTCTTGCCCACGCCGGGCGGGCCGGCGAAGCACAGGATCGGGCTCCTGCCGTCGGGGTTGAGCTTGCGCACGGCCAGGTATTCGAGGATGCGGCGCTTGATCTTGACCAGGCCGAAGTGGTCCTCATCGAGCACGCGCCGCGCGGCCTCGATGTCGACCGGCTGCTGGGGTGCCGGCTTCCACGGCAGTTCGGTGAGCCATTCCAGGTAGGTGCGCAGCATCGAGGACTCGCCGCTGCTCTCGCCCATGCGCTGCAGGCGCTTCAGCTCCTTGCGCGCGTGCTTGAGCGTTTCCTCGGGCATGCCGGCGGTCTCGATCGCCTTCTTCAGCTCGTCGATCTCGGCGGCGGTGTCCTCGGTCTCGCCCAACTCCTTCTGGATCTGGCGAAGCTGCTCGCGCAGCACGTGCTCGCGCTGGCGCTCGTCGAAAGTCGCGCGGGTCTTGTCGCCGATCTCCTTGGACAGCCTGAGCACCTGCACGCGCGCGGAGAGCAGCGCGATCACCTTGTCCAGGCGGCGCACTAGGTCGAAGGTCTCGAGGATGTCCTGCTTCTCCTCGTTCTTCACGTCGAGCAGGCTCGCCACCATGTCCGCGAGCGCCGCCGGCGAATCGATGCCCTGGACCACGCCGGCCAGTTCGTCGGGAACGTGCGGCAGCAGGCCGATCGCCTCCACCGCCTGCTGCTTGAGCTGCAGGAAGCGCGCCTCGACCTCCGCCCCGGCCGCCTCGGGCTGCTCGACCCAGGCCACGCGCGCCACCAGGAAGGGCCAGCCTTCGAGGAATTCGAGCACGCGGAAGCGGGACTGGCCCTGCACCACCAGGTGATGGGCGCCCTCCGGCCCGGTGATGTAGCGCACGATCGGCCCGGCGGTGCCGACCCAGTACAGGTCGTCGGGCGATATGTCGGACTTCTGCGGATCGCGCTGGAGCAGGAAGCCGACCCTGGACTCCTTCTTCACCGCCTCCTGGGCGGCCGCCACCGAGGAGGCGCGGCCGACCGTGATCGGCGAGAGCACGCCCGGGAAGAGCACGGCGTTGCGCAACGGAACGAGGATGAGCGCATCGGCGGGCAGCGGCCTGGCCGCTCCACCGCCCTGACCCGGCGAAGGGCTGCTCGCGCCCGCGCCGGCGCCGGCTTCCTCGCCGGACCACATCCTCTGCAACATCGGCCAAAGCTTCATCGATCCGTCTCCACGATCCCGCAGGCGGGCGCCCCGCCGCCTTCTCGGACTGCCGTCCCGGGCGATGCGGTTGCGCTGCGACTCCCTGTTACCTGCCAGTAGATGGCGCTGCGTGGGCGGGATTCAAGTGGCCGGGTGGCGGCCCGGCAGGCGGGGCGCCGTCAGGGCGTGCCGATGAACAGGTAGACCGCGGAGGCGCCGCCGGTGGCGTGGCCGTAGCCCAGGTAGAGCGGGCCTACCGGGGTCTCGCCTGCGAAATAGATGCTGTAGGCGTTCAGCCAGCCGTCGAGGTTGGTCTCGGTGTAGCGGTTGTCGACCTTGCCGACCTCGCCGGATACGCCG